>JALVCY010000684.1 GCA_027009605.1 Saprospiraceae bacterium | reverse complement strand
TGTCATACTCCTTGAGCCGGCCTTCTAAATAATCCATCGTCCGAAGTACTTTTTCTGCAAAGCCTTTCGGAAAATCACGACGCACGCCACCCGGCCAGATGTACATGTGGTAAATTCGCGCACCGGTCAACTCTTCAAACAAATCCAAAATATAATTCCGGTCACCCACCGTCCATTGACCAATCGTATAAAGCCCGGTTGAGCCCGCTTGTCCGGCATGCCAAAGCAGCAGGGAAGAAATGCGAGCCAATTCGAGCATCATGACCCGGATGTATTTGGCCCTTTCGGGAACGATACGACCTTCGATGGCTTCGACCGCCCGGGAGTAAGATTCTTCCATGGGGTCGGGTTCGGGTACACAGAACCGGCACATCAATGTAAAGGTCTGTAACCAATTTCTTTTTTCGGCCAGCTTCTCAAAAGCCCGGTGCAAATATCCGACTTCCGTGGTGGCTTTGACGATGGTGTCGCCTTCTACTTTTAGGCGAACCATCATGTTGCCGGTAATGCCCGGGTGCTGCGGCCCTAAGTATAATGTCGTCGCTTTTTCTCTCACTCTCTGCTGTATTTTTTTGCGAAATCAGGGATTTCTTCCTGTGAACGTTTGATGATGGCTTCCCGTACATCTTGAGCATCTTCCCGGCCGGGGCGCGTATAAAAAGCTTCTTCCGCATAGGCCTGAGTATCAAAATCCCGGCGCATCGGTGGCGGCCCGTCCCAGTCTTCTAATAGAAACTCATCAGCGGCCACAAGTCCTTTAAAATCAATGCCGTACATCTCTTTAAACTCTCTTTCGTAAGTATTCATTTGGGGCCAAATCATGTCCATATTTTCCATGACCGGATTTGTTCTATTCACTCGAGTTCGGATATAAATCCGCTTTTTTTCGGTCGGCGACCAGAGCATGAAAACCAATTCCAAAACCCCGTCTTCAATCCAATCTACAATGCCCACATGCATCAAGTGTATAAAACCCAATTGCTCTTTGCAGAAAAATAAAATAGCCGGTGTCCGTTGTCTGGAAACTAAAATATCCAACCTGTTTTTCTCCGGATATATCTTGTCTTGCGACAAAACGAAATTCTCTTTTATCCTGGCGCGAATGGTGTCAAATGATTTTCCTTTATCCATTTTTCTTAACTGTTTAGCTTTTCGCTAATTTTAATTTTACTTTTTGACCTTGCGGAAAAAATTACCAATTATAATCTGCAAAATTCCAATTCTTAATAATCTTTTTTTGATTGGCTCGATACCAGTCAAAATTTTCTTCGTAGCGTTTGGGGCCGTCTGCAATACCGGCTTTAATTAATTCCTGTAATTTCCCAAAACCACTGAGCACCGCTTCAGGCCGGGGCATACATCCACTGATATACACGTCCACCGGCAAGTAGTGATCCAGCATTTTAATGGTATTGTAGGAGTCCCAATACATCCCGCCATTGATGGCACAAGACCCAAATCCAATCACATACTTCGGCGTTTGCATCTGCTCATAGACACGGATGACTCGCTTTAATGTTTTTACCGTAAGGTAGCC
>JALVCY010000683.1 GCA_027009605.1 Saprospiraceae bacterium | reverse complement strand
GTTGAAGAAGTTGAGAAAGTTGATTCGCTTCGCTAGTTGAGAGATATGGGTTCTTGTCGGAATTTTTACTTCATCATTCGACATTCGTCATTCTGCGTTCGATATTCTGTTTATGCTTCGTGGTTAATACTTGGGCTGATGTCTATGACCCTTAGTGAACTTATTGCACTTAGTGGTTTCATAAACCCAAGTGAGTAAGAAAGTGAGACGCTTCGGTAGTTGAAGAAGTTGAGATGCTCGCTAGGGCTCGCCGGTTGAGAAGGTGCGTGGCTTAGACTCTTAGGAAGATGATTATCGCTTAGTCAGACGATTGGTCGCAATGACTTTTCCATTGCTGTCAACCGTCTGCACTAGATACAACCCATTATGCAAGTCATTGACAGGGAAGTCATGCTCTTTGTGTGGGTCAAATGTTTTCAAACGTTTACCGATAAGGTTATACAGGTAAATTACAGCCACTTGATTGTCTGCTCCTTCTATGCGAAAGAAGGAAGTCGCCGGATTAGGATAGATTTGAATTTTTACAGGAGACTTCTGAGCATATTGCTTGGGCGCCGTCTGGGCAAAACCAACAGCTAAAAAAAGCATAAAAACAAATGTCAGAACAAAATCTTTCATAATCGTAAGTGTCGTGGTTTCTTTTTTCCGAAAGGGAAACAGAAGCCAAAAGTTAAGAAATCAAACCAAACTCTCAGGGAGTTTTATGAATTCTCATCGTAAAAGTACATTTTGAAAGGGAAAAAACCAAAGAAAAACGAAATTTTAAGAAAATTTTAACGAAATCTGCACAATATTCGTCTAGTTAACTACATTATACGCAACTTTGGCTTTCCAAAACCTAATCAAATTTCATACCAAATCACCCATGAGCTATTATCGAAGAGTCCTAGGTATCGCTGCAAAATATAAAAAGGAGATTGTCCTGACCATCTTGCTTAATCTTTTAGTGGTGGTTTTTTCTTTGTTTTCGATTACTGTTTTGATTCCGACACTTAAGATTATTTTTAAAAATACCGTCGATGTGACCGCACCGCAAGCTTGGACCGGTCTGGGCAATATCAAAGGGTATTTGGAATCCAACTTAAACTATTATATCACCAGCCAGTCTCGACTCATCGGAAAATCCGGTGTTTTAGCCCGTATTTTGATTTTTGGAACGATGATGTTCTTATTCAAGAACCTATTCCGATACTTGGCGGCCATTTCTATGGCCTATATTCAGGTCGGCGTGGAACGAGACTTACGCAATCAAATCCACACCAAAATCCTACAACTCCCCGTCCGCTACTTCAATGATCAGCGCAAAGGAGACATCATCGCTAAGATGACCACCGATATCAACGAAATCCAATGGGCACTTTTGGGTAGTTTTCAGCGCCTTGTGCAAGATCCATTGATGATTATTTTTACGTTGACAACCATGATTATCCTAAGCCCCCAGCTCACAGGCTTTGTAGTCATCTTTATCCCAATTATGGGGCTCATTATCAACCGAATCGGCAACACACTCAAAAAGCCTTCCGGCCAAGCCAAAGAAGCCATGGGACGCATTCTCTCACACGTAGATGAGCACATCAGCGGCCTACCTATCATCAAGTCTTATGTCGCTGAAAACAGGGTGGACAAGGCCTTTCGGGAAACCAATGAGAGTTACTTTCGATACATGACTCGCATGTTCCGGCGACGTGAATTATCGTCCCCTATGAGTGAGTTTTTGGGCTCTATGATTATCATTACTATTATGTGGTATGGTAGCCGGTTAATCCTTGAAAAAGGGCAGTTAGAACCCGAAGTTTTTATCACTTACATAGCGTTATTTTACCAAGTCATTGCACCGGCAAAAAATATATCCAATGCAATCTTTGACATCAAACGAGCGGAGTCTTCCGGGCAGCGGATTTTTTCTTTATTAGATGCGCCTAATGACATGGAAGACCGACCCGACGCCCTAGAAAAAAATAGTTTTGATAAAGAACTGGTGCTAGACAATATTGGCTTTGCCTATGATGAGAAGCCGGTTATCAAGGCGCTTTCGCTAAAAATCAAAAAAGGCCAACAAATCGCTTTAGTTGGTCAATCAGGCAGTGGAAAAACGACTATTTCTTCCCTAATTAACCGCTTCTTTGACGTAAAATCAGGTGCCATTTTGATCGATGGCATCGACTATAGACAGTTGAAGATCAAATCCTTACGCAATCTCATCGGATACATTTCGCAAGACGCCATCCTATTTCACGACAGCATCAAAAACAACTTACTTTTGGCCAAACCGGAAGCCACCGAAGCAGAAATAATCGCCGCAGCTAAGGCCGCCAACGCCCATGATTTTATTATGGAAACCGAACAAGGCTATGACACCAATATCGGAGAAGGGGGCTCCAAACTCAGTGGCGGCCAACGCCAGCGCTTGACGATAGCCAGAGCCATTTTAAAAGACCCGCCCATACTGGTTTTGGACGAAGCGACTTCTGCCCTAGACTCCGAATCCGAAAAATTAGTCCAAGAAGCACTCGAGAAAATCATGGAACACCGGACTTCTATTGTCATAGCCCACCGGCTATCCACCGTCAAGCACTCAGACCGCATCATCGTCATGCAGGAAGGCGAAATCATCGAAGCAGGTACTCATGCAGAGCTGCTTGCGCAAAACGGTGCCTACCGAAAATTAGTGGACTTGCAAAATCTGTAAAAAAAAACTTCAGTAACTGTTTAGGTGCCCCAATTTTTAGATAGAAAATAGGCATTTTTGTGTATATGTTGACGTAGGGACGCACGGCCGTGCGTCCCTACGTGAGAAAATTTTAGCAAAAACAGGCGCAAAAAGGGCATTTTCTAGCAAAAATTAGCGGGTGGCTAAATAGTTACAAACTTCATTCCTTCTCAACTTTCCAAAAATTTTAAAACTTTTGGAAAGTTCATGGTAGCAGCCAAATTTATTGGGCTGGTTGGTAGCGCCAAATTTATTTGGCGAAAAAGAAAACTGCCCCAAAAGAAAGCCCCCACATCCCGAATAAATGCGGAAGTACCCACTTAAAAGACAACTTTCGGAAAGTTCACCTCCTATTCTCCCAAGATATAGCGCACAGAGAAAGCCCCGTATCCGGCTCCAAAACCATTATTGTATCCGGTCAAAGCGATGGTTGGCTTCCAATCCAAACTTAGATTAACCGGCGCTTGTGCAAAGCGATAATCCAATCCTATTGCCCCCTGCACCAAGATACCCAAACTCCCTTCGTCCTTAAAATAGGTATCATCACTCCAAGAGTAAAAGCTAATGCCTGCCCCTCCGCCATAAAACCACTTCAACCCTTCCGCTACACTAGATAAATCATTGTGAATCTGGTAGGTAGCTCCTAGCCCATACGCTGTCCAGTGATAAGAATAGATACCCCGTTTTCGATAGCTTCCATATAGTTCGACGGCGGATGTCTCATTTAGAAAAAACTTATAAGACAGGGCTGCCGGCGCTCCCAAACGTAGGCCAATAGCAGATGAATAGCTTTGGGCAGATAAATTAATCCCCCAAAAACAAAATGTCAAAAAGACTAGGATGGAAAGTGTGTTCTTCATTTTCTTATTTTTATGTGTTGACTGTTCCCACCGGACTTCCTATGACCATGACGGTTGGGTTAGGATAGTCATTTGAGCGTTAGCAGATGCAAAACTGCTTGTTCTTTCCAAATATTGCAAACCATCTCAAAAAAAAAGAAGGCTTTGGAAAATCCAAAGCCTTCTTTTTTTTACGAAAGTAGAATAAACTACTCAACTAGTCGGTATCCTAGACTTAAGGAAGCAATCGGAAGCACAGAGCCTCCCACTTCGGCGCCTTCACGTATGTCACCTGTGTAGATATAATACGCTGGGCCTATACCCAACTCAAATGAGAATCTATCGTCAGAAAACAACCACTGATAACCTATCAAACCTCCAACCGAAATGACGTTATACTTAAACCCATAATCAGCTAGTAAATCATCGTCATATGAATAGTTCATAAAGCTAGCTCCAACCGCCGGAGCAACAAATAAGCCTCTAGGAGCATCATCACTAGATAGATAAAAGCGGTATTGAAGGTTTGCCCCAAAACCAGTCTTTTTATATCCTAACAGAGTGCTAGATCTTGATACAAAAAATGCACCCACCTGATACGAGCTCTTTTCGTTAATAACCCCTTCATACTGAATCCCCATCCGGCCAAAGGCCAAGGTAATTGGGTTGATTTTCAAATATCCTTGCGCCGATGCGTTGGTAGCCATCATCATAGAAACACCCACCACGAAAAGTAAAAGAAATTTTTTCATTTTTTATTGTTTTAGTTTAATAATGGCTCAAAGATAGCTATTTTATTCTTAGGTAAAAATTTTTCGGACGTTATTTTTCTCTATTTTTTTCATTTTGCCTGTAGTTTTTTGACTGCTAAAATCAAGGATTATTGTACGATTCACGTAGAATACTTAGTATTCTGCATAGAAACCTATGTAAATTACAAATCCGGTGATTTTCGGACTATTTTTCTATTTTTCCGCAAGGACAAAAATCATCACTGCCAATGGCATTAATCTCATGCTTATGGAGTAATTTTTTCCGTGCTGCCCGTCCAAGGAGGCTTCCAATAAGCCGTTTTGGCCTCCACTGCCGCCATATTTTTCATGGTTGCTGTTGGCTATTTCTTGCCATTGACCGGGAAACGGGACGCCTATTTTGTAGTTTTCCATGGTATTGGGTGAAAAATTGCAAACAACCAGCACCTGGTCAGAGCCATTTTTACGCAAGTAAGCCAACACACTATTACGGGTATCATCAGCGGCTATCCACTCAAAGCCTTCCGGCGAAAAATTCTCTGCCCATAATGCCGGCGTATCCCGATAAACCTTGTTGAGGTCGCTCAACCACGCCTGAACCCCCGCATGCATTGGATAATCCGTCAAATGCCATTCTATCCCGTGATCCAAATCCCATTCCCGCCCCTGACCAATTTCTGAGCCCATAAACAGCAGTTTATCACCGGGATGCGTAAACATATACCCAAACAACAAGCGCAAATTAGCAAATTTCTGCCACTCATCTCCCGGCATCCGACTCAACAACGAGCCCTTGCCATGCACCACTTCATCATGAGATAGCGGCAAGGTAAATTTTTCTGTAAAGGCATATAACAAGCTGAAAGTCAACTCACTCTGATGATGACCGCGATAGATGGTATCCCGTTGCAAATAGTTTAGGGTATCATGCATCCACCCCATCATCCACTTTCGATCAAAGCCTAAGCCGCCATATTTAGTAGCCGCCGTCACACCCGCCCAAGAAGTAGATTCTTCGGCAGTCATCAAGCCGTCCGGAAAGTGCTCATGCACCGCATCATTCAATTCTTTCAAAAATTGTACGGCTTCCAAGTTCTCATTACCGCCATATTCATTGGGCTCCCACTCCCCTGCCTTGCGGGAATAATCCAAATACAACATAGAAGCCACCGCATCCACACGAAGCCCCTCAACATGGTATTCATCCATCCAAAATAGGGCATTGGAAATCAAAAAAGACCGTACCTCATGCCTGCCATAGTTAAAGATATAGCTAGTCCAATCCGGATGGTAGCCTTTTTTGGGGTCGGCATGTTCATAGAGATGACTTCCGTCAAATTTGTACAAACCATGCGCATCCCCCGGAAAATGAGACGGAACCCAATCCAAAATAACACCGATACCGGCCTCATGAAGTCGATCCACCAGATATTTAAAGTCTTCCGGTGTCCCAAACCGGCTATCCGTCGCAAAATATCCGGTAATCTGATAGCCCCACGACTGAAAAAAAGGATGCTGCATAATGGGCATAAATTCCACATGCGTAAACCCCATTTGGAGAATATAAGGAATCAGCTTATCAGCCAATTCGGGATAGCTCAAGGAACGATTGCCTTCCCCATGAATCTTCATCCAAGACCCGACATGCAATTCATAAATGCTAATGGGCTGTGCTTGGCCGGATTTTTCACGCCTATTTTTTAGCCAATTTTGGTCTTTCCAATCATATTGGGCATCCCAGACGATAGAAGCCGTTTTGGGTGGTACTTCCCAAAATCGAGCAAAAGGGTCGCCTTTTTCGAGCATTTCTCCCGTTTTGGATTGGATAGCGTACTTATAGAGCTCTCCTTTCCCCAATTCAGAAATAAATCCTTCCCAGATACCACTGCCGTCCCAACGCACATGGAGTGCATGACTGCGTTGATTCCAGCCATTAAATTGCCCCATGACAAAAACAGCATCAGCATCCGGTGCCCACACCGAAAAATAAACACCGGCTACACCATCCTTTTCTACCAAATGGCTTCCTAGTTTTTCGTACAACTTAAAATGCTTGCCGGCTCGAAATAGAGAGATGTCAAAATCAGTAAACAAAGAATAGGGCAAAACTTGCATAAGGGAAGGCTTTTTGTAAAAAAAACAACTAGTCCACAATCATGTTTTTATGATCCAATAGTTGTTGTTCTATGACTTTAGGTAAGGGTAAATGGTTGTATTCTTGATCTCGAAACTGGGGAATAAATCCCGCATCCCGAATC
>JALVCY010000682.1 GCA_027009605.1 Saprospiraceae bacterium | reverse complement strand
CCTTCTGTTCAATTGTTCAAGCGTTCAATCGTTCAACTGATTGTACATAACTAGTTGATTTCCAGCACCTTCGATTGAACAGTTGAACAGTTGAACGATTGAACAAAATTCCCAAACAGAATAAAATTTGGTGGTTTGGCATCAGAGTACTTTTAGGAGTAAACTCATCCATAGAGTAGCTACAAAAAAGCTTTCCAAAATCAGAAGACATTGGAAAGCTTTTTTTTGATGGAGGAAACGACTTACTTCTTGAAAACCGAAATATTGGTATTAGTAGTAATTAAAGTGACATCAAAGCCAAAAACGCTGACCATAGTCGTATCGTTTTCTTTGGTCTCTAATTTCAATTTCTTGTCGGTAAGCTCAAGGATTTTGCTGTCTGTAACATCACCGTCAGAATCCATTAGCTCAAAAACGTCATCTCGAATCAGCCAAGTACCGGTAGAAGTTGTATCGGCTATCACAGTATCTCGAACAGTTGTCAAACCATCAGAATCAGTCGTTGCGACAGACAAGGTCAAGCCGCCTGATGAGGAGTATGATTTGTTTTCATTAACTTCCATCGTATAGTTCTCATCTTTCGATTGGACAGTAAACGTCGTTGTGTCTCTCATACCGGCAACTTCCGTAAGAATCACACCATCGTCAGAAGAAATAGACTCTAGCGTCCAATCCCCCACGATTAATTCATCTTTAGTCGGTGCAGGAGGATCCACCTTCTTATCCTTTTTACAGGCGGTAGCAAAGATGATTAGGCTTAAAAACAATAAAACACTTATTTTTTTCATGTACGACTCCCATTAGGAGGTTTAATTTCGGTCGGAATATTCCGCGCGGCAAATTTAGGTCAAATAAACGATTAATGTCAAGTGTTTAGTGTGTCCGGACTATTGTGGGCTGACAGCCAAACTTGGGCAGCCGAGCTAACCTGCTGATTTACAACAACTTGCAGCTTCATTGTTAATAAAAAGCAAAGCTAACTTATCCTATGTTCTTCTCAAAAAACAGGTGGTTGCCATTGGCTCTTGGTAGTCACACAATAGGAGTAATCGCCCCTATTTGTTAACATAAAATAAGTGTGCAATGCCCCCGTTTATGAGGGACAATTATCGACTTACAACGCTAGATTGCTCATCCCTTTTTTCGAGTTAGCATTGACGGATAGTGAAGGAAATATTTTAAACCGGGAGTTGAAGTTTTTTAATCAATATTTCCAATTGAATGTCGGGTATAAAATCTAGATGCCCCTTGCGGAAAGTTCACTTCAAAAATCGTAATTCGTAAATCTTAACTCTTCAAGCCGGCATGTCCCCAACAGGAATTAAGATTGAAGATTGCAGAGTTAAGAGTTGAGAAGTGAAGAATAGAGTCCGTTATAATCCTTGCTCTGAATCCCCAAAATATCCTTTAAAATAGGGACTTTTCGGCTTGGTAGCAGCCAAATTTATTTGGCTGAAATAAGCTTGATCTCCTTCTCCCGAATAAATTCGGAAGTACCAACTTAATAGCCCCTTTGCTTTGGCTTTCATGGGGATACACT
>JALVCY010000681.1 GCA_027009605.1 Saprospiraceae bacterium | reverse complement strand
TCAATTTGTTGGCCGGCGTACCGGCGATTGTGAAGCCTTCGGAAGTGACTTCTTATTTGGCGGAAGCGATGGTGAGAGATATAATTGCTTCGGGTATTTTGCCGGAAGGCAGTTTGCAGTTTGTCGGGGGCAAAGGAATTGGGATTTTAGACCCGGCTACGTCGCAGGATGTAGTGACTTTTACGGGGTCGGCAGCCACGGGTTTGATGCTCAAAAAACAAAAGAACATCATCGAAAATAATGTGCCGTACAACATGGAAGCGGATAGCCTGAATGCCGCTGTCTTGGGCAAAGATGTGACACCGGATATGCCTGAATTTGGCTTGTTTATCAAGGAAATTCGCAAGGAAATGACCGTCAAGGCCGGGCAAAAATGTACGGCTATTCGTCGGATTATTGTCCCCGAAAACATGGTCGAACCGGTGCGTGATGCTTTGGCGCAAGCCCTAGATAAAACCACCATCGGCAATCCCGAGACGGAAGGTGTACGTATGGGGGCTTTGGCTTCCAAAAAGCAGTTGGAGTCGGTGCGCCGGCAAGTGGGTCTCCTTGCGGAAAAAAATGAGATTATTTATGGCAGTTTGGACGATGTGAATGTGCTGGGGGCTGATGCTCGAAAAGGCGCATTTTTGTCTCCGATTTTACTTTATAACAAGATGCCCTTGCGGGTAAAAAGCACGCATCATATTGAAGCTTTTGGGCCGGTTAGCACGATTATGCCTTATAAAAAATTGGAAGATGCCATCAAGATTGCTAATTTGGGTAAAGGCTCGTTGGTGAGTACGATTTGTACCTATGATGATGGGATTGCGACGGATTATGTGATGAATGCGGCTGCTTTTCATGGCCGGATATTGATATTGAACCGGGAGTCCGGTGTCAAAAACACAGGGCACGGTTCTGTGATGCCCTTATTGTCTCATGGCGGACCCGGGCGAGCCGGCGGGGGAGAAGAATTGGGCGGTATCCGCGGTGTCAAACACTATTTGCAGCGAACCGCTATCCAAGGAACGCCTACTTCTTTGACAAAAGTCACTCAAATCTATCAACCCGGAGCAGCGCAAAAAGAAGCCATTATTCATCCATTTAGAAAGTATTTTGATGAATTGGAAATCGGGGAGACCCTGACCACCGCCAAACACACGGTAACGGTCACCGACATCATCAATTTTGCCAATGTCAGTGGAGACCATTTTTACGCACATGTGGACGAGACTTCGTTGGATGGGACTATTTTTGAGCAAAGAGTGGCGCACGGCTATTACTTAATGTCGAAGGCCGCCGGCTTATTTGTGGAAGCGAAAAAAGGCCCTGTTTTGTTGAATTATGGGATTGAAGAGATGCGCTTTACCAAGCCGGTTTATCCGGGTACGACGATAGGGGTGCGCCTGACGGTAAAAGAGAAGGTCGCCCAAGAAAAACGCTCCGAAGACGATGTCCCTAAAGGCATTGTCAAATGGTATGTGGATATTTATGACAATGATGGGGAAACGGTGGCCGTTGGTACAATATTGACGATGGTGAAGCGGAAGGAATAGAA
>JALVCY010000680.1 GCA_027009605.1 Saprospiraceae bacterium | reverse complement strand
CAGCGCTATTTTTTTGTGTTTTAGTTGCAACTCGGCATAAAAATACTCTTTTTCATAGAAGCTTTACCACTTAGCTTGACACTAAGCTTACACTAAATACTCTTAGTATAAGCTTAGTGTTTACTTCCGCAACCTTAGTGCTAAGGCTATCGAATTTAATTAATCCTTCACCAACTTTGCCCCATAAACCGCTCCATTGGCAAGCCGGATTTTACAATAATACAACCCCGGGTTTAGTGCAGAAATATCCATATCAGATGCTTGTACTTGATGCATGACTAACTGTCCGGATGGGTTATAAATTGCTATTGATGCAATCGATTCTTTTGTTTGAAAATGAATCAAATCACTGGAAGGATTGGGATAAATCATAAAACCTTGCTGCATATCTTTTTCCGAAAGGGCAACCATAATATGCTGATTACCAAAGATTTGAAAGAGACTTCCAAAGACATAACTTCCAATCATCACAACATCCTTATCTCCATCTCCATCAATATCTCCCAAGGCCACAGCACTTTCTGTTACATTGGTAAATACCGAATCTTCCATCACTTCAAATCCATCCAAGCCTTTATTTTCATAAATTCTGGCAACTCTAGAACTAGTACCGCCAGAAGATCCTGCTCCGGTAACGAATAAATCTAAGTCGCCATCATTATCCATATCTGCAAAGTCCGCTGACCCGTTATTAACACCGGCAGTACTCTCAAAAGAATAGAAATGACCATTTCCGGTATTTTTATAAATAATTGCCGAAGTACCTGATAAATAATTCTGACCGGACACATACAAATCCAAATCATTATCTCCATCAATATCAGCTAATACCATCGTACCCGCTATCTTTGCGCCAATATTTTGGTCATAAGTTTCTACGAAAGTACCATCATTATTATTCTTGCAAATATAAGTCTTATAACCACTTCCTCCACGTGCATTTAAGATAATATCAATGTCCCCGTCATGATCAATATCTCCTGCCGCTAGAGCATCGGTATTGAGACTTGGCAGCCCGGTATTAAAATATGAGAATTGACCACTGCCGTCATTTTTCATAAGTTTTGTATAGTTCACAGAAGTATTGTGATTATAGGCAACATAGAAAATATCCAAATCTCCATCTCCGTCAAAATCTTGTAATTCTATACCGTACCAATTAACATCAGGCACAGAGACGACCAACTGACCGGCAAAATGTCCTGTACCATCATTTATCCACAAATCCAATTTACTATTTTCATAACTACCCCCTCCAACGATAGCATCCAAATCTCCATCTCCATCCATATCGCCAAAAAAAATCGTATTGGACACTTCTAAACCGGCATCATATTCCACAAAATAACCATTTCCGTCATTTCTATAAGTTCTTACGACATATTGATAGGCATCTTCATTGGTCTTTCCATTGGCAACAATATCCAAATCTCCATCCCCATCCAAATCCAACAATCGAACATCTCCCTGAGCTAAACCGGGAAAATAATTATCCGTGACTTCCGCAAAAGTATGATTCATCTGATGTACATATAATGTGGTGTGATTCAACGTACCATCTCTTCCGAGAGAAACAATGTCGTTCAAGCCATCACCATTAACATCAAAAACAGCTAACATTGCATCTGTTAATCGCTGGTAAGTACTACTTGTTGAATCCATTTCAAATACTCCCTGCCCATCATTTGCATAAATACCGCCGGCCGAAATCACATCCAAATCACCATCCCCATCATAATCATCCATTTCAAAGGCATAATAATCTGAGACCTTCAAATAGCCACCATTGGTAAAAGCACCGGTACCGTCATTGACATATATCCTAAACGACTCAGGATTACCCGTCGAACCCGCAACTAAAAAATCTAAATCGCCATCTCCATCTATATCCGCCAAATGCGACTGGCCCAATGTCGCACCTACAAAAGGACTCGTACCAACTTCCGTATAAACACCTGTCCCGTCATTCAAATAAAGCAGGCTGGCGCTTCCACCAACTTTCTTTTCACCGGAAACTAAAAAATCATCGTCTCCGTCATTATCAACATCACCTACAGCCAAATTGCTGATAGACATCTTTTCAAAATTAGACACCACTTCCGTAAAATGAGCGGCACCATCATTTTTATATAACTTGGTATATTCGAAGCCCGTCAGTAGCACATCTAAATCTCCATCTCCATCCACATCATCGAAGACGATATCACCCCGCATGACCCCGGTGAAGGACTCATTCGTTATGGTAAACACACCGGTTCCATCATTTAAGTATAGCTGCGTTTGCACCCCTATATTTTGGTCAGCAGTCTGCCCTGCAACAATCAAATCAACATCTCCATCTCCATCCACATCTCCAAAATCAGCCGCACTCCATCCCATACCCACAAAATCATTGGGGAATTCTTCAAAATTTCCCATACCGTCATTTTTGTACAAAATGGTATAATACACTCCTTGGGAGTAATGAATTTGTCCCGTAATCAACACATCTTCATCTCCATCGCTGTCCACATCAGCGTAAATTACATCTCCGGAGTTAACATCCTGAAAATCAGCCCGCAAATCAGGATTTAGTGGATTCCGTAATAGCTCGAAGCTTTGGGCAATAAGGGATTGGAAGGCGCAAATAAAGGCCATAAACAAGAAAAATCTCTTCACGTTGTTTCTTTTAAAATTTTTGAAATAATTAGGGCACTCCTAAAGTCCCTAGCTTAATCAGGCATTGCTCAACAATAACCTATACCAATATGCTTTTCGGAAAAACCAGCCAAATCCAAGACAAATCATTGATTATCAAGACTTTAGCTTCAAACAGTACAGCTTATTTTGAGATAAAAAAAGAGCCTTTTCCCAGCTAAAATAGATTCATACTGAATTACAAAATAGCAACAGACTATAGACGCTAAAAAGAAACTTTCGTTGCACAAATAAGAAAAAATAATCGTAACTGTTTAGATGCTCCTATTTTTAGGCAAAAAATAGGAGCATTTTTGTGTATGTTGACGTAGGGACGCACGGCCGTGCGTCCCTACGTGAGAAAATTTTAGCAAAAACAGGCGCAAAAAGGGCATTTTTTGACCAAAATAGTCCTACCTAAATAGTTACAAAATAACTGCATATTTTGGAGCACTTCGTCTTGCTTCACTACGAAGGCATGTGCAACAATAACCTACACCGTTATGCTAGGGTAAACGAAAGATAGTTTTTATAATATGTTAGTCTATGTGTACACCATTTCTCACCCAAATTTAAGCAGTCTGAAGCCAAGAATTTGTAGCGTTTCTTAGTGTAAACTTAGTGTTATCTGCGTGCCCTTAGTGGTAAGGAAAAGTGTAAGCCCTAACCACTAATAAGTACACAAAGTTGCCACTAAGAACTCACTAAGGTATTGATTGTCAAGAAGTTAAATACCGACTTTCTGTGCATTTTTTTACTCCCGGTCTAAGATATTTATTATTTTTATATTCTAATTTTTTCCTTTCGTTTACCCTGCCGTTATGCTTCATCCTTTTGCACTGCACTGCATTGCAAAACTGGTTATTAGGCTAGGTATAACGCCCACTTTTGTGCCTTATCAGCACAAAAATATTTTGCCTACTGAAGCATTTTATTATTGCATAATGCCAAATTTGAGAAACTTTAATATGTTATAACAGTAAAATATCTAATCTAATTGATGATTAATTGGTAAGTAAACTCTTTATAATGACACAACAACGACTTTTAGCTTTTTTCTTCGTGCTTTTTGGCTTTTCGACTTTGGCGAATGCTCAAACTTGTCCTGATTTACAAATTGTGGATATGCGCGGAGTGCCTAATTTTGCCCAAACGGATGATTTAGCGGTATGCGGAGCTGCGGATACCCTGGCTTTGTTGATTTTTACGGATGATCCGGGAGAGATTAGCAATATGAAAATGACGCTTCATTTAGAATCGGGTATGGAATATGCCGGTTTTGAATTGACCCACTATGGTGGCAGTACGACTATTGCCAATATTGACCCTTCGGTCAGTGATCCGGAGTTTTTGCTTGGCGGAGTCACCGGCGGGGAAATCTATGTGGCCTATATAGGTGTGAGAGCCAAGTGTGGTATAGATTTGACCAATGACTATTTTGTTAGTTTGGATTTTGACTATAATTTTACGGATACGCTTAGCAATACTTTTAGCTGCGCAACAAGCTATACGATTGAAGAGAAATACAATAATTCTTTTAGTATTCCGGTCTTGAATGTTCAAAGCACGACTCCTGCGGATGCTACCATTACGGCCTTGGCGACTCCCGGCTGTCAAACGGTAAAGGTCTCCCAAGATGGTTTGGATACCTATTTGGATAGTATGGTCTTTAGAATTACCGGCTTGGATGTGGCTTCGAGCGGTGTCCAATTGGTCTCTTTAAAAGCGAATGGGACAGACTTGCCCTTTACTTATACCAATAATATTTTTGAAGCACCGGTAAACGGCTCTTATTTTTCCGGCAACGGGAATGCCAATCCGGCGGATAATCAATTGAATACGGACGAATATGTGAATTTCGAAGTCTGCTATCAAGCGGATGATTGCCCTGCGGGAAATACTAATTTTCCAATAAAATATCAGGCTACTTATGGCTGTGACGGAGACACCTGCCAAGTCGCTCAAAAAACTTCTTATATCAAAGTCCAGCCGGTAGGTGCCGCTGACCCGACGGCGACAGTGACTTTGGTCAATGGAACTTCTATTTGCGGAAGCCCGGGACAAATGGACTTGGTGGTCACCAATCCCAATGCGAATACCAACCAATTCTTAATCACAGATATGAAAGTAGGTTTTAATACTTGCGAAAAATCCAACTTGGATATTTCCGACGTGAAAATGAATGGGGTCTCCTTGGATGCCTCTACTTATTCGTGGGTCGGTGGGGATATTACCATTGATTTTTCTAGTATGGCCGCCGATCCAGATGGAGCCGGGGGATTAGTGGATGCGGATGGAGATGGTTTCTATGATGATTTGCAAGGAGGGGACAGCTTGACGTTGAGTATTTATTTGGAAATGACTTGCGCCAATGACGGGAGTTGTGCGGTGGTTGATTGTGGATTTGCCCAATTTTATGTCGAAGGGCAGACCAATTGCGGCCAAAATTTTAAGTCTTTTCCGCCGGTTACGGGGAGCGATATTAAATATACAGCGACATCCGACACGACCAATCTTTTGGCAGATGCCACCAATATGGTCGGTATTACGCCCATGTATAATTTTGGAGCTTATGGAGGCCCTTCGGGAGCCAAAACAAGAGAGTTAGAATATTGCTATACCTTTGATAGTCAGAATGTTACGTCTTGTGCGTCGGGGGCTACTACTTATTTGACGATAGACTTTACGGGGGACTCTTTGCTGATGGATGACATTGATTTTGTGCCGGGTTCGGCGCAGTTTGATGATGGCACGGGTTATGTTGCTGTGGCGGATGCAAAGTTGAGTTGGGATCGAGTGTCCGGCGGCGAAAAGATATTAAAATTAAATATCGGGAATCCGGCGGCCGGGACACAGATATGTTATAAGGTGACCGTTGAGATGGACGAAGGGAGTTGTAGGCCTAGACAATATTGGGCCGGTAATTTTAAGGTAATAGAGGAATGTTCCGATTGTGCAGGAGGTTGTCAGATTGTGCGGACTTGTCGTCAGGAGTTATTTTCCGGCGATCCGAATGCAGCGGGCTGTGGCTGTATGTTTGAGCAAGCCGAGTACAGCTATACCAGAAAAAATCTAGGCTATACAGACAAGACCATGACGACACATCTGACCCTTGCGGAAAAATTGGCCAACAGTCCGGCGGATTTAACTCGATTTATGCCGGGGGACACCATCGAAGGTGTAGAAAAATATGTCATTCATGATATGGAGTATTTTACCGGATTGGCTTGGTGGTCTTGGGCACACTGGACGACGGGGGCTTCCGGTAATTTGGATAATGGCAATCCGGAGTTGGTCATGGATGGTCAAAATTCTAAACTGTTAGAATTTAGTATCATAAAGAACGGCACGACGACCAAAGTACCCATTGACATCGCTTCGATTCCTTCTTGTAACAGAGATAAAAATGCCGGGACCTATTACTGGCGGGCACCAATTATCAGTTATTTTGGAGATGCGCCGATGATAGGAGATGAACATCAGGTTTATAAGCCGGGCATGTCCAATTATACAAACGATGATGGCAACTGCTTGAGATATAACTCTTATGATACACGCGATAATACTTATTTTGGGTTTACGCTTTATAATGGGAATGACTACTTTAAAGATTGCCGCGGATATACCAATACCCAGATAGCCGATGATGCCAATTGTTTGGATGACTTTCTGGCCACTTACAATGTAGCTGCTACGGATACTTTCTATTTTCACTGGGAAGCGCCGGTTATCAAAAATCCGGTGGTCTTGGCGCGTCAGGTGGAAGAAGCAAATGGCACCTTGGATGCCAGCTTGACCCCGGTAGTTCCGGAGCATGTCTTTAAAGTTTTGTTGAGTTCTACTGCCTACAAATTGGATCCGAATACTTCAGGTTGTTACAGTTATTTGGCAGGGGCTTGCGGGCAAT
>JALVCY010000679.1 GCA_027009605.1 Saprospiraceae bacterium | reverse complement strand
CTGAGAGAAAGTAGCCCAATAATAATCAAGCCCGCCCAATGCCAGATAGGCCGTTTGACGTATTTGCCGGCGACCCTGTTAAATTGCTCTCGCAAGGAATTGGGGAATTCTTTTTTCTTTATCGTTCTTTTGCAATGGGTACACTCTGAGACCGCAACCTTACCAACCGGAAAAAGCGGTATCCAAAATACATGAGCATAACGCCCAAAGACATGCACATCCTGCGGTGCCGTTTCGCCACAATGGGAACATTTAGTTCCGGCTACCTGAAAAGAGCCAATTCCTGTTGCTCTTGTTCCATAAATAATCATAGTATTAAGTTTTGGTTTAAAAATTTATTTGTTAGTTGGAGTTATTTTCCGGCTAGCTTCCGCAAAAGCCCCTACGCATCATGCTCCAACACATCGCTTATCCACGACAATCCGTCCCTTCTCATTTTTGCGCAAGCAGACCATCTCCGTCTCCGGATCATGCTCAAAATATAGATAATATCCATGCTCTAAAGCTTCATTTAACAGCTTGGATTTTTCTTCCAAAGTCTTCATCGGACGTATGTCATACGAAATAATCCAAGGCATCGGCACATGATAACTCGCCGGCATCAAATCACAACAATACACCACCGTCCGCTCCCCGGTATCAATAATCGGCATCATCATCGCCTCCGTATGCCCATACAACAGCCGAATCTTAATCCCCGGAATCCACTCCGCATCTTGCTCCATATCAATGAATTGCAACACGCCGGCCTCCATCAAAGGGACAATATTCTCCTTTAAAAAAGAAGCTTTTTCTCGGGGGTTGGGGTTGAGCGCCCACTGATAATGCTTTTCGTTACTCCAATACGTGGCATTTTCAAAAGTCGGCACTATCTCACCGTCCGAGTTGTATTCCAAAGCGCCCCCCACATGGTCAAAATGCAAATGCGTCAATAAGACATCGGTAATATCCGCCGTGGTCAGTCCGGCTTTCGCCAAAGAATTTTTCAGAGTCTCATCGCCAAAGGGTTTGAAGTGGTCTCTAAATTTAGCTCCTTGCTTGTCACCCATTCCGGTATCAATCAGGATTTTGCGGTCTCCGGTTTCCACCAAAAGGCAGCGCATAGACCAAGGGCACATATTATCTTCATCGGCGGGATTAACCTTGTTCCACATTCTTTTGGGGACTACGCCAAACATGGCTCCACCGTCTAATCTAAAATAGCCTGCGTGTATCGTGGTTAGCTTCATCTTTATCTTTGCTCGTAATTGGAAGGGGCTAAGGTAATTGTTTTTTTTGTTTTGGGCGTTTAGATGGTTGTGTTTTTTGGTCTTTGGTCTTTGGGGCGCACCTGTGGCGCTTTTGATCTTTAGCTTCGGTAGTGGCTGGTTTTTGACTTTTGAGCTTAACTTTTTCGGCGGTGGGGATTTGGTATGGTGGTGGGTGGTGGGGGATTCAAAAGTGTAACGGTATAGTGGTTTAACGGTTTAACAGTCTCGATACTTGGTCTTTTTTTGCCACAAATTTAACAGTTTTTGCTATTTTTACTGCGTGGCATGAGACACACTTAATTGAACAGTCTCCA
>JALVCY010000678.1 GCA_027009605.1 Saprospiraceae bacterium | reverse complement strand
AAAACGCCAAATAGCTTGCAACTCTTCTACTCCTGTCAGCCCTATTTCCGAGCCGGCATCATCCATTTTGGCCGCCAGCTCTTCTATCGATGCAATCTCCAGCAAATCCATCAACCGACGGGCATTTTCTTCCGGAATCTCCCGCCGAATCAACTCATCCATGACGCCTTGACGCCCAATCTTGTCTAACTTATCTATGGCCACAGTCATATCGACAAATTTATCGTCCCTAATACCGGCGGCTTCTGCTATCCCTGCCAATACCTTCCGGTTGTTGATATGAATGGTCACATCTATGCCCAAGCGCTTGAAAACCTCGTCTATAATCTGCACAAATTCCGCTTCATACAACAGTGACTTTGAGCCAATTACATCGGCATCGCATTGATAAAATTCCCGATAACGCCCTTTTTGTGGGCGATCTGCTCTCCAAACCGGCTGGATTTGATACCTTTTAAAGGGAAAACTCAGGCTATTTTGGTTCATGACCACAAATCGAGCAAAAGGCACGGTCAAGTCATAGCGCAATCCCCTTTTAGCGATTTTGGGAATCATCGCCTTGACATTTTTTTCCGCAAGGAGCCGGCTATCCACATCTTTTAGAAAATCGCCATTATTCAATATCTTAAACAACAACTTGTCCCCTTCTTCGCCATATTTGCCTGTGAGTGTCGAGAGCAATTCCATCGTAGGCGTCTCAATGGGTCTAAACCCATACAATTCATAGACTTCCTTGATGATGCCAAAAATAAAATTACGCTTGGCTATTTGTTGCGGAGTAAAATCCCTTGTTCCTTGTGGTATCCTTGGTTTCATCCCGCAAATATACGAAAATTTGGAGTTTCTCCTGATGCGAATATTTGAATTGGGTATAATTTCAAAATTATTCCTAAATTGCGGCATGAATTTTTCTGCCCATTCGCTTGAATTACCTTTTGAATACAACACTAATCGAATATCACACTAGTCTCATGAATAAATTCATCTGCATCCACGGCCACTTTTACCAACCCCCGCGTGAAAATGCTTGGTTGGAATACATCGAAACACAAGAATCTGCTCGCCCTTTTCATGATTGGAATGAACGGATTAATTTTGAGTGCTATGCGCCCAATACATCCGCCCGAATACTGAATGACCAAGGAGAAATCAGCCAGATTGTCAATAACTACTCGTGTATCAGCTTTAATTTTGGCCCAACCCTTCTTTCTTGGATGGAAAAGAAAGACCGCGACACCTACCACTCCATTTTAGAAGCAGATAAAATCAGCCAAAAACACAACAATGGACACGGAGCGGCCATTGCTCAAGCGTACAACCACGCCATCTTGCCACTCTGTAACCAAAATGACAAGGAAACTCAAATCATTTGGGGCATCAAAGACTTTGAGACCCGATTCGACCGCAAACCGGAAGGGATGTGGCTACCCGAAACGGCAGTGGATACGGATACCCTTGCCTTATTAGCCAAGCATGGAATAAAATTCACCATTTTAGCGCCAAGACAGGCCAAAGCAGTCAGAAAAGCCGGCTCCGAAAAGTGGACAAACACCAATACCGATAACTTAGACACCACTAGGCCTTATCTCTTCAAAATACCTAATTCCAAGCAATCCATTGCCTTGTTTTTCTATGATGGCGACCGCTCGCAGGACGTAGCTTTCAAAGGCATCCTGAATAATGGGAAGAAATTTGCCGAAAGGCTGGCCGGTGGATTCCGCCAAGATGATTCCCCACAATTAGTCCATATCGCTACAGACGGAGAATCCTATGGTCATCACCACAAATACGGGGAAATGGCTCTTGCGGACGCCCTACACTCCTTGCGAGAAAACCCCAATGTAGAATTAACGAATTATGGTAATTTTCTAGCCATGTTCCCACCGGAATACGAGGCTCAAATCCACGAAAACAGCTCGTGGAGCTGCGTCCACGGGGTCGAAAGATGGAGAAATAACTGTGGCTGCAATGCCGGACATGAAGGTTGGAATCAACTTTGGCGCAAGCCCTTAAGAGATGCCTTGGACGATATCCGGGATCAATTTATCGAAATTTTTGAGACCGAAGGTCAAAAGTATTTTAAAGACCCTTGGGCTGCTCGAAATGACTACTACGCCGTCGTTCACGACCGAAGTGATGACTCGATTAACGCCTTTCTAAAGAAGCATTGCAATACTAATTGTAAAGAACAAACCAACCCTTTGCGACTGCTTGAAATGCAGCGGCATGCCATGTTGATGTACACGAGTTGCGGCTGGTTCTTTGATGAAATAACCGGCATCGAAACCACCCAAATTTTGCAATATGCCGGGCGGGCAATTCAATACGCAGAGCAAGTATCCGGGCAAAAAATCCAAGATCGGTTCATTCACAATTTGGAGAAAGCCCCAAGTAATATTTATGAAAATGGCGCCCACGACTACTTGACCTATCTCATGCCCAACACCATCGGATTTAAGCGGGTAGCCATGCACTTTGCAACGACCAGCGTCTTTGACAGATACCCGCATGCCAGCCCGTTGTTTGTCTATGAAGCAGTATCTGAACAAGCCGATCGATACGAAGCCGGCACCCAACGCTTGAGCATTGGACGATTGCGTTTACGCTCAAAAATCATTCATCAGGAGCGTAGTTTTAGCTATGCGGTGCTCTATTTGGGGCAGCAAAATATCATTGGCAGCCTTTCGGAAAATATGTCCGACAATGAGTTTGATGAGATGAAAGCAAAACTGGTCGAAGCCTTCAGAAAGCCTAATATCGGGCAAGTTTTTTCAGAAATGAATACCTATTTCAAGGGAGAACGCTTCTCCATTTGGGAGCTGTTTACCGATGAAAAACAGCGCATCCTGAATGACATGCTGCACAAAAGCATGGAGAATGCAGCCAACAATCTGGAAGAAATCTATGAAGATAATTATCAACTGATGCTTGCGCTAAAAAATGAAGGCATGCACATCCCGGAAGCCTTCCATACCGCAGCAGAATTTGTCATCAATCGTGCCCTCAAAGACTTCTTTAAAACAAAAAACCTACAATTCCAAAAACTAAAGAAACTCAGCAAAGAATTAAAACGCTGGGACGTCCGTATTTTGGATGAGTCCGAATTCGATCTTTTGGCCGGAGAACGCATCTATTCCGAAGTAAAAAAAATTACGCTCTCTCATGCATCCCATCTCCAAATGAGCAATTTGCTCAGTATCGTAGAGACACTCGACCAAATGGGCATCAAACCCAATCTTTGGAAAAGCCAAAATGTCTTCTTCAACATGGTGCAAGGCCTAAAAAACCGAAATTGGGACTACCACAGCGAAGAATGGAAAGCTTCCTTTATTCAGCTTGGGAAATATTTGAAAGTCAGTATTTGATGAGTGGTGAGTGGTGAGTAGTGAGAAAGTTGAAGAAGTTGATTCACGTCCCGATTACTATCGTGGATTCGGACTTCGTTAGTTGATTCGCTTTGCTAGTTGAAGAAGTTGAAGGTTGCTTGAAAAGAAAAAAATCTGCGTATATCTGCGGGACTAAATCTGCGTATATCTGCGGGAAAAGTGAGTGGAGAGAGTTGAGTAGTGAGTAGTGAGTAGTGAGTAGTGAGTGGTGAGTGGTGAGAGTTGATGTTGCCAATAATGAGCCAAGATCTGCCTATATCTGCGGGACTAAAATCTGCGTATATCTGCGGGAAGTAAATCTGCGTATATCTGCGGGAGACGAAAACCTACAAAAAAGGAAGAGTCAGAAGTTTTAGCAAGGCTCTCCGAAAAAAATAATTCTAGATTCAAACCCAATCATCTCAGAATCATCTTCTTCAAAGCGAATCAACTCCCCAAAATCTTCCGAATCACATACTCCGCCATATACAATCCAAAAATCGCCGGCATATAGGAAATCGTACCATAATAGGTTTTCTTGTATCCACTGCCATCCGTAAAGGCTAGCGCTTCTTCGCAGATAGGCTCGGTACTACAGACCACCTTAAATTTCCGCAAAGCTCTTTTTCGTTTCAGAAGTTTTTTGATTTGATAAGCCAAACGGTCATTTTCTGTTTTCCAGATACTCATGACCTTGACCTTAGTGACATCCATTTTACCGCCGGCACCCATCGCACTGATAAATTTGGCATTGTGCCTTTTGCAAGCCAAAATAAGCCGGTACTTAGGCTGAATACTATCAATACAGTCCAGCACCCAATCAAAACCTTTACCCACCAAATCCAACATCATTTCAGGCTCCAAAAATTGATGAATTGCTTGAACTTCCATTTGGGGATTGATGTCCAGTAGCCGAGCCTTCACCAAGTCTGCTTTGGATTGACCGATGGTCGAATCTAAGGCGATAATTTGACGGTTTTTGTTGGTTATATCTACTTCATCGCCATCAACGATGGTCATTTTTCCGATACCGGCTCTGGCGAGAAATTCTGCGGCAAAGCCCCCAACCCCACCTAATCCGACAATCAATATATGCGCTTTTTGCAATTTACGCTGCTGCGCTTCCCCAATCAACAAAGTTGTCCTATCTAACCACTGCTGCTTCACAATTGCTGTTGTATTTCTTTACCTTGCTTATCGCAAGACTTACATAAACTTGACTTCAACCCGTTGATTTTTCTTTCGTCCGCTTTGAGTCGCATTAGTAGCAATAGGATTGGCTTTGCCATAACCTTTGTAGGTCACTCTATCCGAAGAGATTCCTTTATTAATCAGCCAATCTGCTACAGCTTTAGCTCTTTTTTTCGATAGTTTTTCGCAATAATCTTGATCACAGCGGTTATTGGTATATCCCCCTAATTCAATTTTTACGGAAGGATTTTCCAGCAAAAAATGATACAATTCATTGAGTACGCCGTTGCACTCTGATGGTATCTCCGCCGAATTAGCAGCAAAGGAGAGATTCCGGATCCGTAATCGCTGTCCCTTCTTGACTTTTTGGTTGAGCTCCGGCATAATCGTCTTCTTTGTAGGAGGGGTGTGAACGACCGGTTTGGGCTTTTTTACCTCCGGCTTAGGCTTCTCTACTTTTGGAGGGTGAATGACCGGTTTTGGAGTAGGATGAGGCTTTTTTTCTACGGCAGCGACAACATCTTTGACCGTATCATCACACTTCATCTCGTATATATTGCTCATATCATCAACAATCACATTGCCGTTATAAGGAAACAAGGTAGGCGTTTTATAAAAAGCTTCGATGACGATATATTGATAATTGCGAATGGGCTGCAGCTTAAAATAATAAGTTTTCCAAGCCAAGTTCACAACGACTCCGGTTTCGGCCAACATTTCCATACGACTACAAGGATTATTGCCACCCCAAATCCGAATTCTTGCCGGTGTGGTATAGTGAGCCAAGTTACCGGTCACATGACTGTGGCTGAGATATTCAGTAGAACGAGCCAGTTTTAGCGAAAACCCATAGCATTTTCCACGTTCCAGCGGCTTCGTCAATCTCTGTGCAATCGCTTCATAAGTCTCATTATCTCTAACCACCATCCCCACATATCCGGAACCATCAGCAGGCTTCTTCGTGCATCCAAACTGATTGGGCTGCGCATCAAACGGTGTCTCGTTGATAAATCCACAATCCGTCCAGCCGGGCACACCAAAGGCACTTTGCTCAAAAGAAGGATTATTCACCAATATAGTATCCAAAGCTTCCTGAGCGTTTAAAACTCCCCGAAACCCTAGAATGCCTACTAAAACTAGGCTTATTGCCACGAATTTTCTCATGTTCAAATCTTGTGTTTGTAAGTTCACCAGCCCTACACATCAATCAACTCCCTCATTAGCAACGGTTAAAAATAATGATTTATTTACTTTCCGCAAAAAAAAAGGGGCACTTTCGTAAAATGCCCCTAAAAAACGATTTTTTTACCCTTTTATTGATTTAGAACTTTCCAAATGTTTTTTACTTTTGGAAAGTTATCGTATATTCACTATTTAAATGCATTAAATCCGGTAATATCCATTCCCGTAATCAACAAGTGAATATCATGAGTCCCTTCGTAAGTCACTACAGATTCTAGGTTCATCATGTGACGCATGATAGGATACTCCCCGGTGATACCCATTCCGCCGTGAATTTGGCGGGCTTCACGGGCGATTCTCAATGCCATATCCACCACATCTCTTTTGGCCATGGAGATTTGAGCGGCAGACGCTTTACCTTCATTTGCCAATGTGCCCAACCGCCAAACCAACAACTGCGCTTTGGTAATATCAGTAATCATCTCCGCCAATTTTTTTTGCGTAAGCTGAAACTGCCCTATCGGCTTGCCAAATTGTACCCGCTCTTGCGAGTAACGCAAAGCCGAATCATAACAATCCATCGCTGCACCCAAAGCTCCCCAAGCAATTCCATACCTAGCTTTGGATAGACAAGATAGCGGGGCTCTCAACCCTAAAGCTTCGGGTAAGACATTTTCCTTAGGCACACGGACATTATCAAAGACCAACTCTCCGGTAACCGATGCCCGCAAAGACCATTTGCCGTGAATCTCCGGTGCAGTAAAGCCTTCCATACCTTTCTCCACAATCATTCCGATAATCTTTCCATCTTCCCTTTTGGCCCAAACGACCGCTATATCCGCAATCGGCGAATTGGTAATCCACATCTTGGCGCCATTCAAAATATACGCATCGCCATCATCCACGACATTCGTAACCATACTACCGGGGTCAGACCCGTGATCCGGCTCGGTCAATCCAAAGCATCCAATCAGCTCTCCGGTCGCCAACTTGGGTAAATACTTCATCCGCTGCTCTTCTGAGCCATACCGATAAATAGGATACATCACTAGAGAACCTTGCACAGATGCCATAGACCGGATACCGGAATCACCGCGCTCTAACTCCTGCATGATAACCCCGTAGGCAATTTCGTCCATACCACCACCGCCATATTTTGCCGGAAGGCTGGGACCAAATGCACCAATCTCGCCTAGTCCTTTCATCAAATAGACGGGACATTCATGTCGGTTAGCATAATCTTCTATAATAGGAGAAACTTCTTTTTTTACCCAGTCGCGAACGGCATCTCGAGCCATTTTATGTTCATCACTGAGTAGCGCATCTACATTGTAATAATCGTGCGCTTGATATCTATCTTCTTTTGCCTTTTTACTCATAAGTGAGTTGGTTTTATTTGTTTAAAAAACTGGTGCGAAGGTAGGGAAATTTCTGTAAAAAAAAGAGATTAAAAAATGAAGCATCACACCGGACATTTTTTTTGGACGTAGGGGCGAACCTTGTGTTCGCCCACCCGCCCACATCACACCCGTGTTCGCCCACCCGCCCACATCACACCCATGTTCGCCCACATCACACCCGTGTTCGCCCACATCACACCCATGTTCGCCCCAAACAGAATACCGAATGCAGAATAACGAATATCGAATGATGAAGTCAAGAACAAACCGAAGCCAAAGACCAAAAGCGCCAAAGGCGCGCCCCAAAGACAAAAGACAAAAGACAAAAAAAATAGGAATCCTCCCCACACTTCAATACCTTTGCCAAAAAAACAATACAAGATGGCTCAAATCTCACTCATCGGAATGGAATTTCACGCATATCACGGGGTCTATCCCGAAGAAAAGCTAGTAGGAGGCAAGTTTATTGTCGATATAACCATCGAAACAGACACCACAAAAGCCGGAGATGAAGATGATTTAGCCAAAACACTAAATTACGAATCCATCCACCAAATCTGTAAAGGAGTGATGCAGAGCCCTATGGATTTATTGGAAGCCGTCATACTCAACATCAAGGATGAGTTGCAAATCCACTTCACCAAGATGGATGCCTTGCGAATTAAGATAACCAAAAAGAATCCCCCTTTAAGCGGCATTGTTGAAGCAGCAACCATCGAAGACGAGTGGGATTTTGTCAAGGATTGCGGACGTTGTGGCAAGCCCCTGACTTGTTATAACAATGAATATTGCTGGTGCAACAATCTTCAAATCCCGACTGTCACGCTAACCCGAATCAATGAGCAATTTGGCACAAAATGCCTTTGTTCAAGCTGTATGAGTGATTATGTAAAGATTGAACAATTATAATAGCCCCGAGTCCTAACCTTTCCAAACCATCGAAACGTGTGAACCACGAAAGACACGATTTTTTTCAACCACGAAAGACACGAAAAAACACGAAAAATCCGTGTTCTATCCATCTGTCAGAATCAGAATTTTCAGAATTACAGAATTTCCAGAATTATTCCTTGGGTTAAAATCCCAGTCATTACCATTTATCAACAATCAGTGATAATTTGCTTAATACGCATAATCCGTGTTCTATCTACTCAACCTAAGCTTTCGTGCTTTTCGTGTCTTTCGTGGTAAAAAAGGTAGTGAGCCGTAGGCGAACATCTCAACCTGCGAAGCTCTCAACCACGAAGTCCGAATCCACGATAGTAATCGGGACAAGTCTCAACCTAGTGAGCCGTAGGCGAACGTCTCAACTTTTTCAACAAGCGAAGTGAATCAACCTTCTCAACTTCCATCCCTACCGAGCCACCGGAATCCGAATCCGAAAAGTAGTCCCCTCCCCTTCCCGACTCTCCATCTCCAATTTCCACCCATGCTTCCGGCAAATATTCCTAACATAAAACAACCCCAGTCCAAAACCCTTGACATTATGGACATTGCCCGTAGGGATTCTAAAAAACTTTTTGAAGACTTTTTTCTGGTACTCTTTGGATATGCCTATTCCCTTATCGGAGATACTGATTTCGATTTTATCGCCTATTTTTTTGGCCGTAAGGCTGATATCCGGCACTTCTTTGCTATATTTGACCGCATTGTCCAGTAGATTATGCAAGATGTTGGTTAAGTGCAGGCGATCCGCTTCCACCATCACCGGTTCTTTGCACAACTCCAAATGCAAATGCCCATTAGACTCATCCACTCTAAGTTGGACACTATAAGCGATATTTTGAAGGAGTTCGTTGAGATCTATCTTTTCAAGTTTGAGCTTAAAATCTTTTTTCTCAATTCGGGCAAACTGGAGCACTTTTTCGACCTGTTTATTTAGGCGATTATTTTGCTCTTTGATGATGGCGGCGTATTGTTGGAGTCGTTTATTTTCTTGGATAACGGGCGTGCGCAAAAGCACATCAGATGAAATATTGATGGTAGAAATCGGTGTCTTAAATTCATGGGTCATATTATTGATAAAATCCTTCTGCATTTCTGAAAGGCGCTTTTGTCGCAAGATGATTGAAATACTATATACAAAAAAGACAATCGCAAAAAATAACAACCCCGTAAAAAGTATCGGCAAGCCCATATGATGCATAATCACTTGCTGATTTTTGGGAAACCGAACCCCAAAATAATATACAAAATTATCGTCCGTCTTCAGCTCTTCCGTAATCGGCTTCGTCGTTTCAACTTGCGAAGACAACGCCACATACTTCCCTCCAACCATCTTGTTTGTCTCACAATCGTAAATACCATATTCAAAGTCTTCATTCAAGGCAGCTTCATTAAACTCCTTTTTCAACAAAAACTCCAAAATCTCTCCCCGAAACGAGCTATTCACATTCACAATGTAGTAATTCGGATCCACCCGCTTTATCAAGTCTTCCGCCGGCAATTCGCTATCGCTCAGACTCGCCAATTCTTTGGCTACATTGTACAGTGAAAAGGTCACCTTTTGGTGAAATTCCTGCTCATTTAACTGCCAACTCTTCATTATCCAGTATCCCTGTACCGTGATAATGGCTAGGATAGCCAGCGAACCCAAAACAACCACTCTAAAGATTGTGCTATTCTTCATTGGGCAAAGTTAAGTATTTTAGCCGAAATAACCACCCCCCGCAGGGGGCATCCTTGTGATGCCCCTTGTAATGCCTTGTAATGCCTTGTGATGCCCCTTGTGATGCCCCGAGTGATGCCCCTAGTACAATAAAAAAGAGTTTTGGTCTATAAAATCCCACCCATCAATCTAGAATTTAGTAACTTAGGCGCATAAAAAAGACAAATAATCGAATGCAAGCCGAATACCGAATGATGAAGTACGAACCCAAGCAAATACCCAATCAACTCAACCAGCAAAGCTCTCAACCCGAAGTCCGAAGGACAAGTCTCAACCAGCGAGCCGAAGGCGAACGTCTCAACTTTCTCAACTTTTTCAACTCTCTCAACTAAAAACCAAGCAGAATATCGAATACAGAATACCCAATGCCGAATAATGAAGTATTAAACCCCACAAAAAACCAAATCGTCTCAACCTGCGAAGCACTCAACCATGAAGTCCGAATCCACGATAGTAATCGGGACGAGTCTCAACCTAGAGAGCCGAAGGCGAACGTCTCAACTTTCTCAACTTCTTCAACTAACGAAGCTTGCGAGCGAATCAACTCCTTCAACTAAAAAACACAAACACCGGATAAAATTGTAACTTTTTCAATCCTATCCTGTCCCACAAAAAAAATCAAAATGAGCAAGTTAACCGTCACCAACCTAAACAAAACTTATCCCAACGGAGTCAAAGCCTTGGATAATGTCTCCTTCGAAATCGAAAACGGCCTTTTTGGCTTACTTGGCCCTAATGGCGCAGGCAAATCGTCACTCATGCGGACACTGGCCACCTTGCAAGAAGCAGACAGCGGTGCGGCCACTTTAGACGATATTGACATCTTAAACCAACCCGCCAAACTCCGCAAAGTCCTTGGCTATCTGCCCCAAGAATTTGGCGTATATCCCAAAATCAACTCCGAGCAACTACTCAACCACCTAGCACTGCTCAAAGGAATCACCAAAAAATCCGAACGTAAAGAACTCGTCAAATACTTGCTCAACAAAGTCAATCTCTACGACAAAAGAAAGAAAAGTGTCAAAGGTTTTTCAGGGGGAATGAAGCAAAGAGTCGGCATTGCGCAAGCACTCATCGGCAATCCTAAACTCATCATCGTTGATGAACCAACCGCCGGGCTTGACCCCGGAGAAAGAAACCGCTTCTACAATCTATTGGCAGATGTCGGCAAAAACGTCATTGTCATTCTTTCTACGCACATCGTGGATGATGTCCGAGAACTTTGCACCAATATGGCCATCATGGATCAAGGTCAAATTGTCTATTACGGTGCCCCGCAAGATGCCATCAATCAACTGGATGGCCGGGTCTATCAAAAATTGGTCTCCCGTGACGAATTAGCCGGCTATGCCAACACCTACTCCATTATCTCTAACAAAATGGTCGGCGGGCAACCCCTGATTCACATCCTTAGTGAGACTCATCCCGACAATGGATTTGAGCCGGTAAAACCCGACTTAGAAGACGTATTCTTCTCCAAAACCAACACTTCTCACACACTAGTGTAAACCCATAGACCATGTTTAAGACTTTCTTTTTTTCCGAATTAGTCTATTCACTGAAGCGTCCCATGGTTTGGATTTTCTTCGGTTTAATGGCTTTAATGACTTTTGGGGCAACCGCCAGTGACAATGTGATTATTGGGGGAGCCGTCGGCAATGTATATAAAAATGCCCCCTTCGTCATTACCAATGAGACACTCATTCTAGGCATCTTTGGTCTGCTGATTGCCACCGCTTTTTTCAATAATGCCGCCCTAAAAGACTACCAAAATCATTTTAACGAGATTCTTTTTAGCACGCCGCTTAGTAAGTCGGGCTATTATTTTGGACGATTTGCGGCTGCTTTGGCTTTAGCGACCATTCCGATGCTCGGGGTATTTTTCGGAGTCATTTTGGGCACGTGGATTGCACCGTTGGCCGGGTGGATTGATGCCGAGAGAATTGGGCCTTTGCATTGGGAGACTTTCGTCAATAATTACTTCTTATTTGTCCTGCCCAATATGTTTTTTGCCGGTGCCATCATCTATGCAATGGCGCACCAATGGAAGAGTACCGTCATTTCTTTTGTGGGTACGTTGGTGATTATTATCGGGTATTTTGCCGCCGGCACCTTCTTGTCCGACTTGAGCAATGAGACCTTGGCGGCGATGACCGATACTTTTGGGATTCGCACCTTTTCCGTTGCCGCAAAATACTATACACCCATCGAAAAAAACACCTTAAGTCCAAGTTTTAGTGGGCTTTTGCTATGGAACCGGATACTTTGGGTGAGTGTCGGTACGCTCATTTTAGGATTGGCCTATTACATCTTTTCCTTTCGGACAAAAAATAAAAAGATTAAAAAATCAAGCGGAGATACCGAAAAAAGCATCTTGAATATGCCTGCCCCGGTCGTCCATCAAAGCTTCAATCGACGCACCGAGTGGCTCCAATTCAAAAGTTTTTTTCATACCAATTTATTGAGTATCGTAAAAAGCGTGACCTTCAAAATTTTATTCGCTTTCAGTGCTTTGATGATGACGGTCGGCTTGGCCGGTGGCTTTGAGTATTTTGGTCTAAAGGCATTTCCCTTGACCTACAAGATGATTCATGAAATAGGCACTGCCGCCAATTTGTTCATGGTGATTATTTTGGTCTTTTTTAGCGGTGAATTGATTTGGCGGGATAGAGACAGTAAGATAAATGAAGTCATAGACTCTACGGCGCATACATCCTTTATCAGCCTTGCGGCAAAAGCCCTTTCCTTGGTGACCGTAACCGCTTTAATTCATTTGTTTTTTATTTTGGTGGCTGTTATCTATCAATTAGCACATGGCTACACCCATGTTGAATTAGATGTTTATTTATTGCATTTTTTCTACAAAGAATTGCCTTGGTATTTTATCCTTAGCGGGATATTGATACTCATTCAGGTCTTGGTCAATAACAAATACATTGCTTACTTTGCGTCCATCCTGCTCATTTTTGTGTCCGGCATTGTCCTGATGATGATGCGGGTGGAGAGCAACATGCTGTCCATTGGTGGGGGACCATCTTTACAATACTCCGACATGAATCGCTTTGGCCCCGGATTAAAAGGTGCTATGTGGTTCAATGGATATTGGTCATTATTTTCCCTTATTTGCTTACTTATTGCAGGTGCATTTTGGAATCGCGGGCTAGTGACTTCCACCAAAGACCGCCTAAAACTCGCCAAAAAGCAAGTCCCCAAAGCCTACAAAATGGCTTTTATCGGCGTTTTTGGCGTATGGGCTTTGGTCGCAGGATGGGTCTATTACAACACCCAAATACTCAACCCCTACCACAACTCCAAACAACGGGAAGTCCTAAGAGCCAATTATGAAAAAACCTACAAAAAATACGAAAAAGTACCCCTCCCCAAAGTCACAGATGTCAAATATACCATTGACCTATTCCCAAGCCAACGCAAGGCCTTTGTCAAAGCCAATATCCGACTCGTCAACCAATCCGGACACCCGATAGACTCCTTGCACTTTACCACTTCGGACGAATGGAAGCCCACTTTTGATATTCCCCATTCCAAATTGGTGCTGAATGACGAAGATTTGATGTATGTTATTTACCAATTGGACAATCCTTTGGCTGCCGGAGATTCGATGGACATCACCATTCACTCGAAGTACATTACCAAGGGCTTTAAGAATGATCGCGGAAGTATTGCGGTCGTCAAAAACGGCACTTTCTTCAATAATATGGCCGTACTCCCCGGACTGGGTTACCAACAGGGCAATGAGCTTTCGCAAAAAAATACACGCAAAAAATACGACCTTCCCCCTCGGGAGCGGATGCCTAAACTCACCGCCGATTGTGCCGAGCCTTGCGGCAAAAACTACCTGACCAACGGCCATTCGGACTTCATCAATGTAGAGACCATCATCTCTACCGACGGAGACCAAACTGCCATTGCCCCCGGCTCACTCCTTAAAAAATGGACAAAAGACGGCCGCAATTACTACCATTACAAGGTCGAGCAACCTTCCTTAAACTTCTACTCTTTTATTTCCGCAAGGTATGAAGTCGCCAAAAGAAAATGGAAAGGCATCGACTTAGAAGTCTATTACGACAAAAAACACCCCTACAATATCGAATCCATGTTGGATGCCGAAGAAAACGCTTTGGCCTATTACACCAAAAATTTTGGGCCTTACTACCACAAGCAATGCCGGATTGTCGAATTTCCGAGATACGCTACTTTTGCGCAAGCCTTCCCGGGTACGATGCCTTATTCCGAAGCCTTTGGCTTTGTCATCGACCTATCGGACACCACCAAAAACAATGTCGTCAATGCCGTCATCGCCCACGAAATGGGACATCAATGGTGGGCGCACCAAGTCATCGGCGCACTCATGCAAGGCGGCACGATGATGAGCGAATCCTTTGCCGAATACTCCTCCCTAATGGTCATGAAAAACCAAGTCAAAGACCCCATGCGGATGCGCCAATTCTTAAAATATGACTTCAACCGGTATTTGCGCGGAAGGAGCAGCGAAACAAAAAAGGAATTGCCGCTCTACCAAGTCGAAAACCAAGGCTACATCCACTACGGCAAAGGCAGTATCATCATGTACGCCCTTCAAGATTTCATTGGCGAAGACAAGGTCAATACCGCACTACGCCATTTCTTGGACGAATACAAATACAATGCCCCGCCCTACCCCACATCTTTGGATTTTTTGCGTCATTTGGAGCCCCAAGTTCCGGACTCCCTAAAATACTTAATAACAGATTGGTTCAAAGAAATCACCTTATACGACTATCGCTTGAAGGCAGCTTCCGCCAAAAAGTTAGACAATGGTCATTACGAAGTTACGATGGACATTCTAGCCAAGAAGATGAAGGCGGATTCCATCGGCAATGAGACCTTGGTACCGATAGATGACTGGGTGGACATAGGCATCTTTGCGGATGATGACGAGAAGCAGCTGCTTACGCAAAAAAGAGTCAAAGTGAACCAAGAGAAGATGCAATTCACCCTAGAAGTAGCCGAAAAACCCGCCAAAGCCGCCGTTGACCCCAGACACATCATGATAGACCGGGTATATAAGGATAATATCAAGAAAGTAAGCCTAGAATAAAAAAGCAGTAGGGGGGAATGGCTGTTCTCCCCCTATAGCCCCAAGCATCCCCCGATTTCCAAAATCTACGACAAGGCACACAAACCAAATAGTCCCCACCAAAGTAAATCATCCCGCACTGCTGTCAAGAACATTGTCAATCATATGCACCACTCTGAAAACAATCGCCCACCAAAGTAAATCATCCCACACTGCTGTCAAGAACAAACCACTTCCGAAGCCAAAGACCAAAAGCGCCACCGGCGCGCCCCAAAGACCAAAGACCCAAAAAAACAAAAATAAACCACTAAAAGCCAATCATAATCCCTATATTTGCCCTTCAAAAAAAGTAACTACTCAGCATGGATGCTTTTGAGATAAAAAAGAGTTATTTTTTTGCTGAATGAAGACTATTTTTTTCGGAATAGCAGGGCTATTGCTAAAAAAATAGGCAAAATGCAGCGAAAAAAGAGACTTTTTTAGCCAAAATGATTCGTGCTGAGTAGTTACAAAAATAGTAACAAAATGGACATCAAGGATTATTTATCTGTTTCCGGCCTACCGGGATTATACAAAATCAAGGCTTCAAGACCTAATGGAATTATTGCCACCAACCTACAAACGGGTGCTTCTACTTTCATTTCTTCCAGAAAACATCAATTTTCGCCCCTAGAATCCATCGGCATCTACAAAAATGATGGCGATACCGAAGCCCTAAAAATAATCTTAGAAGCCATGCTTGCGCAAAAGGACGCTGTCCCCGAATCTCCTAAAAAACTATCCAATACGGAGTTATTGGACTATTTGGAGTCGGTGATGCCTGATTTTGACAGAGATTTAGTCAAGCCTAGAGATGTCAAGAAATTGATTACTTGGTTTCACATCTTGGACAAGCATGGAGATTTCGATACTACAGAAAAATAACTTCCGTAGCGCCATAACCATATTTAGGATGATATTCGTTTTTCACCGTAAGGATATGCGGATTATTATTCAATCTTTTGTGGATGGCATTGCGCAAGTAGCCCTTTCCGACACCATGAATTAGGAAAACACTGTCCACTCCCAATTGATACGCTTCGTCCACATAATTTTGCATGGCCTTCATCTGGATTTGGACGATTTGGGCATTGGAAAGGCTTTTGTGATTTTTGGCTAATTTCTCGATATGCAGGTCAATCTCCGTCGGAAAATGCGCTTTCCGCAAGGGATCAAATAAGCCCGAAGCCGGTTTAGGAGCTACTTTCTTCCGGGGTCTGATACGGACATTTTTCTTCGTATAATCCTTGAGCGAACCGGTGGTATCCGGTTGTTTATCCCCATTTTTCTTCCAGACCGACAAGGCAATCGCCGGAAAATCCAACAAAGGAATCATCACCTTGGCCTTCATCAACGTCTTGTCCTTTAGCTTTAAGCTCCCTTTTTTAAAGGCTTCCACACCGGTGGTCAATATCCGCTGAAAGGAGTACTGCACACTCGGCCGATCCCCAAATTCCAAAGGCGTAAATTCATCCACTTTCAACGGAGAAAATGCCTTCACCCTTTCGGAAATCGTAAATTCCGCTTCATTATTAAAAAGCACCGTCATCTCCGCATACAAATCATAAGCGGTCGCATTGACCAACAGCAATTCATATTTGGCGGCAACGCCCTGCGCCGACACATTGATGGGTACTAGAACAAAAAGTAATTCTTCATCCTTGACCGGCTCGCTGACATAAGGTACATAGTCATCGGAAGTCGTAAAAGTGGTCGAACTAGCCATCCACTCCCCATGGTCTTGGATATTCTCCACAAAAACCGGAATCTCTGACCAGTCTTCTTCCAATTTTACAATCACAATACCATGGTCTTCCATACGGACGACTTGCGCAAATACGCCCGTATGCACCAAAACGACTCGCTGACCTGATTCAAATTTTGCCATGGACAAAGATAATGGAAAAAGTGTAATTGCTCAGCATGGATATAAAGGCGAAAAATCCAAGCGACTTTACTTACCAACCAAAGGAATTCACCATCTTATCATAAATAGCCGTATTTTCATAAATACCGGAAAATTGCTCCGCCCCGGGACCAAAGGCAAAAACAGGAATCAACACCGGCGTATGGTAGTCGGTGACAAACTTGGTCTTAAGCTTATTCATCTTAGATGACGGTAAGATGGCAAAGCCGCCGGTTTCGTGATCGGCTGTAATAACAACCAGCGTTTCTCCATCTTTTTCTGCCCAATCCAAGACCTTGCCAATGGCTTTATCAAAATCCAACATTTCTTCGATGATGTATTTGCCATCATTGGCGTGTCCACCCCAATCTATCTGGGAGCCTTCTATCATCATAAAAAAGCCTTCGTCACTGCGCTTATCCAAAAACTCAACCGCCCTTTGGGATGCCGTGGGTAGATACCTTCGGCCTTGGCGGTAGGTTTTAGGGTCTTTTTTGCCGGTAAAGAAGCCAAAAGGATGTAGTGGATTCATTTCGGCGACATCGATGGATTCATTTTGGATATTCTTGATGACGTAGCCGTTTTCTTTTAATTCTTGGATGAGATTGCGATGGTCTTTGCGGTGATTAAAATGATTGGAACCCCCACCAATAAAAAGGTCTATGCCACTTTGGGGAAAGAAAGTGGCGATGTCTTCATATTGCTTGCGGCTCTCCACGTGGGCGATAAAAGCAGCCGGAGTGGCATGTGCAATGGTTGAAGTCACCACGAGGCCGGTCGCTAAGCCGTGTTGTTCTGCTTGTTCCAAAATAGTTGGGATAGGCTGTTTATCCGGACCGACTCCAATGGCGCCATTATAGGTCTTTTTGCCGCAAGCAAAGGCGGTAGCACCGGCAGCCGAGTCTGTGGTTAGATAGTTGTTAGAATAAGATTTGTGAAAACCGGAAATGGGACAACGCTCCAATTCCAAGTGGTTGTCATTGGCATATAATCCGGCGGTAATTTGAGCTATACCCATACCATCCCCGACCATAAAGATGATGTTTTTGGGGTGTTTAGGGGAGAGTGCTTCGGGCTCGTTCTCGCTTACAGAACTATTGGCAACAGATTGTCTTGGCGGACAACTCGAAAAAGACAAGGTCAACAAAAACAAAGGCAAAAACAATTTAGTCAACATTTTTTCAACATATTTAGGGGGCAAAGAATCAAGGCAATGAGCTCAATCTCCCCAAAAGATATGCTAAGTCAACAAATACTTGTTCCCGGGGACGGATTTAACCATGCCTTTTAATTCTAATATAAGCAAATATGAAGCCATTTCTCCGGATGTCATTTTGGCGGCGATGGCCAGCTCATCGGTATAGGAAGCCTCCCGGCCTTTCATTAACTCCACTACGTCTTTTTCTTTGCCTTCCAAGGACGCAAACAAGGTGGCCTGTCTAGCTTTTTTTTGGATATCCCAATTCATATTCCGGACAATATCTTCGGAGTTGCGTACCATAAATGCTTTGTGGTGGCGGATTAATTGATTGCATCCGGCGGCAAAAGGATCGGTCACCCGGCCGGGCACAGCAAACACATCGCGGTCGTAGCCCAAGGCCAGCTCAGCTGTAATCATGGAGCCTCCTTTGGCGGCCGACTCGACGACCAAAACGGCATCGCTCATCCCTGCTATAATCCGGTTGCGCATAGGGAAGTGCTCACGCTCGGGGCCTTTTTCGTAAGAAAACTCCGTCAACAGCCCCCCTTTTTCTAGCATTTGGTGAGCGACACTTCGGTGATAGCTGGGATAAATCTGTCCAAATCCGGTTCCCATGACCCCAATGGTAGGCAACCCTTTTTCTACGGAGCGCCGATGAGCCGTCACATCAATCCCATAGGCTAATCCACTAATGATGGTCACATCATAAGCGGCCAATCCATCAATAATTTGCTCGGTAATTAATCGTCCATAGTCGGTTGCATTGCGAGTGCCCACGATGGCGATGGTTCGTTCCGGATTTAGATTGGCATTACCTTTTTTGTAGAGTACGATGGGGCTATCCGGGATATGCCTAAGCCTTCTGGGATAATCCGGGTCAGAAAGAAAAACGGCTTGAATGCCTTTGCGTTCTAAGTCCGTCAATTCCTTTTGGGCCAATTCAAGCAGGGAGTCATTATCTTTCATTCCTTTGGCATAGGTCTGTCCGAATCCCGGGACATCAGCCACAATAGAAGGCGTATCGAATACCGCTTGGGCGCTTCCGCAATAACTCAATAAAGTGCGTGCCCGTTTGGCCCCGACTCCGGGCAACTTGGTCAAAGCGATATTATAAATCATTTGATCTTCCATAGTAAAAAAAGTTAAAAAAGGGTACAAATATCCGCATCTAAGCTAGGTCTAGGTCGAACATTTTCATAAAAAACAATCACTTTTCAGTGAAAAAGTAGCATATTTGCAGCTGTTCATCTATTTTTTGCAAAATAGCCGGCAACTTTCGGCACAGATACTTTTACAGGTACAAAGAGCCTTTTTGAGTCAAAATGATCCGTGCTGAAGAATTACAATCGTTGAATAATCAAGCACTATGAGTTCTAAAACACCCAAATTTGAGTTATTGCTTCTAGCTATCTTTTTCGTTAGTTTTTCGGTATGGGCCATCACCAAATGTAATCGCACCCAAAAAGCGCTCAACCCAACTCCAACCGTCGTAGCACCCACAGCAGATACCACCGTTCCTCCTACAAATAACAACGGTCTCCCACCCATCATCATCGACTCCACAGAAGAAGTCACTCAAACTCCAACAAAAAACAAAATTTCACCCGACAAAAGAATAAGAAAAGTCATCATCGACCGGGCCATTCTCTATGTTACGATTGATGGGCTCAAGCTACGCAAAGGGCCTAGTTTGGATTCTATGACTATTTTAAAGCTTCCCCTTTTTGAGAAGGTTTATTTTTTGGATGAAGTTACGGACTTTAAGCAAAAAATCAACCTTGGGCGTAAAGTGACGGAAGAACCGTGGGTGAAAATCAAGACTAAAAAGGGGCAATCCGGCTGGGTTTACGGTGCCGGCGTTAATTATTACAAGAAAAAACAAGACGGTGTCCTTTGACATCCACCACAAAGGTAAAACATTTTGTGCGATTTTTCAACAAAAAAACCATTTTGTTTTTCCACAGACATAAAGATACGCTTTTTTTACATAAAATCCATGACTCATGTATCGATATTCCGGACCAACAGCTTTGAACGGGTCAGGAATCAAAGGTTTCCCAAAATTAGAATAATCAACAAATCCCAAACCCTAGCGAGCCTCTAAACTTTCTCAACAAGCAAAGCGAATCAACTAGCTCAACCTCTAAAATTTTGAAACCACTAAGAGCACTAAGTACACTAAGAAT
>JALVCY010000677.1 GCA_027009605.1 Saprospiraceae bacterium | reverse complement strand
CTTGTCTCAGTTGCACTAGTTACCATAAAGAGTCCAAATAAAATTTTGTGGACTTAAGAGCAAACCACTACATCTGACTTTTCGGAGTGAACTCACCGATATTTTGGCGCCAATTCGCTTTCCTCTTGCTATGGGCTTGCAACTCATCCCGACAGTTGGTTGGGACAAAGGCGTTATAAATCTTGAAAATAGCGGATGGCTTGGGAGTTCGGGTGACTGTTCAGGGCGTCATCCACTTCACTGTCTTTTACCCGGTCATTATTAAAGTCGAAGCTGCGCAGGCTGTCGTTGTGGAAGAGTTCTTGCTTCCATCTTTTATTTTGTCGTTCTCCGCGGGCATTGGAATGAAGTAGCGTGAAATTTTCACCGGCTCGATCTCGATTGTAAAAAAGGAATTTTATGGGGCCGTTGTTATTTGGTAAGTCCTCATAAATCCAGATTTCATAGGGATAGGCAAATTGCTCGTCTTCCACTCGAATATGATCATTAGGCGCTCCATACTTCATATATATGCGTCCGCGATCCGTCTCAAAGCCCCGCCCAAAGGCACTATAATAGGCTCGATCCACTTCTCGAGCGACGGAGGCAAATTCTTCAAACGGTACGGCCGGAGAAATGGGGTCTATCTTTGAAAAATGCCGGTACAAAAAATCCTTTTTTGCTTCCGTATTGTGTTGCTTGAAGTAGGCCCGCAGCAGCCGGTTATCATCGGCCGCTAGGGTCGGTAAGAGTGCGGTTAAGTAATAATCCAAGTCTTTTAGGCTCAGTTTTTCGATGAAGTTTCCTTTTTCGCCATTGAGGTCGGCGATGGTGGTTTGGTGGCTCATCCGGGGATTATCCCGGTGAAAAGAAACTTTATTTTGAGCGATGATTTGTCCGGTGTCATCTCGCACTTCTACCAGCAAATTATAATCTCCTGACGGCATGAATTTGACATCTAAAGTCTTGATATACACGTCTTTAGATGTGGCGGCTCGTTTTTTTGTAAAACCTTGATAAGGGGTTTTCTGTCCGTTGGAAATACTTTCAAATTGCAGACGCAAGGAGTAGTCTTTGGTGGGCAACAAATCGGTATGATAGATTTCGGTATAGACGACTATCTTGGAGGTATTCTTGTCGATGTAATTAAAAGGAAGGGCTTCCATCTGATACCCATATTTGTCAAAATTGGTTTGGGTCGTGGAGGCTTGTAAATTGCTGAGCAAGAGTACATCTGATACCGCAATTTGGGTTGGGGGTTGAATTTGAATGGGGGTCTGAAACCCGACATTATTTCCCTTGCGGGAAAGGTCGGCAATGATGATATCGACGTTATATTTCCCGGGTTTTAGACCGTAGCGGTGGACATCACGAAAGTCACTTTGATTAGGAACGATGGGACTGGAGATATTATATTTATCATACTTAACAATCTTGCCGTCTTGTTTGAAGGTGATGACGACTTGGGCAGAAGATTGCATCATGGAGTCTTGGGCGGATTTCCAGCCGATAGTGGCTCCGGAAAAGAAGTAGTGAAATTCTACATAGCCTTCTTGGCCTTCATAAAAAACAGCGGGATAAACACTGACTTTTAGGGCCAAAATGGGCCCTGCAAAGAACAAAAACAGGACGGGAAGCAGGTACGTTTTCATGTTGGTTGATTTGTCTGGTAAGATAACGTTTTTTTTACCCTTTTCGCTGTCTGCAAGGCTTTTTTGCAAACGGAAGGTGGCTATCGCAGTTGATAATTCTCCATACGGAGCATACGAACAAAATCGTTTTGGTACAAGACCGGTTGATTATTCAAATCGTCTGTTACCTGATTGTAAGTATCTTTGAAGTGGTAATTATTAAATAGGTTGGTGGCGTCGGGCAGGGTAAACGCTCCATTGCGGTTAGCTTTGACGAAGGCGACCAAATACCGGCCAAAATCATAGCCTTTGTAGGCATTTTTGCCGGGCAATGTGTGGTAGGCTTGATAGTACTTTTTGGCGAAAGCCTTGGTGGAGGCATCTTGTGCTATGACATCCGCCGTAGGAATAATGGAGTGCAAATCATTTAATTTTTGGTAGTCCATATTCTTAAAACCTACCCATTGGGGCATGCCCACGATGGTTGGAGATTCTTCCGGGTCTCGAGACACAAAAATCTTTCGGACGATTGAAGTAACGTATTTGGGGCTCTTCCAAACCGGAATAATAAATACCGTGTTGGGCTTTACAGCCAAAATCTCCTTCAAATCCAGTTTGTCAAAACCTAAATCGGATTGATCCACTTCCAGCTCTTGGATGGTTGGGATGGATTTTATGCCGCCGGTCTGTTGAAATGCTTTTTGAAGTAGGTTAACGGCTCGATTATCTTGACCATTTTTACGTTTGATGATGATGGTATTGGCGATGTCTCCGGTTTGGATTAGGTGTTTGACTATAGCCTTCATATAGGTCTCCAATCCGGCAAAAGTTTGGATGACTCTTCCTTTTCCCGCAAGGGCCGTAGGTTGAATCTCAGAGAAGGGCGAAAACATAATCTTACCTTGTTTTACGGCGTATTCAGCCATCAAACCGGCATTTTTCTTGCGGTAGGGCCCTACGATAATATCCGCATTGATAACATCCGGATTGGATTGGAGATTGAGGGTCTCGCTGTAGGATGCTTTGGAATCTATGACCGAAATATCCATCGGTACTTGGTCATAGCTGGCTTCTTCCATCGCTAACTTTAAGCCGGCATAAAACTGAATGGCGATGTCGGATTTGGGGTTGATATTGGTAGCACTTTCGTTAAATTGTTGGGTCAAAAAAGGCAAAATCAACGCCACCTTGACGGCTCGATTGTTGGGCAAAGTCCCATCCGGAAGCGTCTGAACAGGGGGCTTAACGATGGTGTCCTGTTTGGGACTAGGTGTTGTCGCTGTATCGTCCTTTTTGGGTTTGGGGTGTTGCCCCTTCTCCGGAATGGGGCGATTGGGGTAAGTGGTTTTTTTGGCCCTTTGGGTGGCATCACACGAGATAAAAATCAAAAATACCAGCAAAAAGCTTAGCATTTTATTCCCACTCAATAGTGGCCGGGGGTTTGGTACTGATGTCATATACAACACGATTTATTCCTTTTACTTTATTGATGATTTGGTTGGATACTTCCGCCAAAAAATCATGGGGCAAATCTGCCCATTCTGCGGTCATCCCATCTGTCGAAGTGACGGCACGCAAGGCGACGACACGCTCATAAGTACGCTCATCGCCCATGACTCCAACGGTTTGAACCGGCAAAAGTATTGTGCCTGCTTGCCAAATTTGGTCATACAAGCCATATTCTTGGAGTGTTTGGATGAAAATGGCGTCCGCTTCTTGCAAAATTGCAACTTTTTTGGGAGAAATGTCGCCAATAATGCGAATGCCTAGTCCCGGCCCGGGAAATGGATGCCGCTGAAGTATCTTTTTGGGCACGCCAATCTCTCTACCGACCTTTCTGACTTCGTCCTTGAAAAGCAAGCGCAAGGGCTCCACAATCTTCAAATGCAGCTTTTCCGGAAGGCCGCCTACATTATGGTGAGATTTAATCGTGGCGGAAGGGCCATGCACCGAGACCGATTCGATGACATCGGGGTAGATGGTGCCTTGGGCAAGCCATTGGATATTATCCAATTTGCGGGCTTCTTCGACAAAGACATCGATAAAGACCTTGCCTATAATCTTGCGCTTTTTCTCGGGGTCTGCCACGCCTTTTAGGGCTTCATAAAAACGTTGGGCAGCTCTGATACCGGTCACTTGGAGACCCAAACCCTGATACGAAGCCAATACTTCTTCAAATTCACGCTTGCGCAATAATCCATTGTCGATAAAGAAGCAATGCAATTGGGACCCAATCGCTTGGTGCAATAATTCCGCCGCTACAGACGAATCCACACCACCGGACAGACCCAACAAAACGCCTTCCGTGCCTATTTGCTTTTGGAGTTTTTGGATGCTTGCTTGCGCAAAAGAAGCCGGTGTCCACCCGCCCGTACAGCCCGCTATATCAAATAAGAAGTTTTGGAGCAATTGGCTGCCTTGGACGGTGTGATAGACTTCGGGATGAAATTGTACAGCATAAACAGGAGAGTCTTCATCGGTCTTGCAATACACCGCATTTTGGATGGACTCCGTACTTCCTATGAGTTCATAGCCTTTCGGCAAAAGCGTAATCGTATCGGAATGGGACATCCATACTTGGCTGCCTTCTTCAATGTTTTGAAAGAAAGGATCTTCCTTTAGGATATGCAAGTGTGCCTTGCCATATTCACGAGTGCCCGAATACTCCACTTGCCCGCCTTGGTGATGCGCAATATATTGGGCGCCGTAGCAGACCGCCAATACCGGAATCTGACCAATATATTTGTCCAAGTCAATCGTGGGGGCGTAGGCTTCCCGAACCGAAAACGGACTGCCACTCAAAATAACCGCTTTGACATCCGGCGAAAGTGCCGGTGCTTTCTGAAAGGGGATAATCTCGCTATAGACCCCCAATTCTCGAACTCTACGAGAGATTAATTGGGTAAACTGTGAGCCAAAATCAAGTATTACTATCTTTTCCTGCATGGCGGCAAAGGTACGCTTTTTACCGCAAATACCTTTTAAACAGGATAGGAAGTTGAGTTACTTTAATATTTTTGGCCACTATCTTACGGTTTTGATCCAACAAATAGACTTCCGGCGTCAAATCCACAAAGTACTTGGGATACCAACTGGCATTGGTGGCATCAAATACATCCCGCCAAGGCATATTAAAGCGGTGACCAAATTGTTTCCATTCTTTTTCTGTCGTATTGGCGGCGATAGAATAGACATCGACTCCCTTGTTGTGCCATTGATTGTAAATATTAATCAATTTGGGTGTTTGCTCTTGGCAGTGCTCACAATCCGGACTATAAATAAAAACAACCAGCAAGGGCGATTTAGAATCCAACAAGGTCTGAAAATGTCCGTTTTTGTCTTTGGCTGTTACATTTTGTGCGGTTTTGCCCAAGAGACTGGGCATCATTTCTTTGGCTCTAGTTCGTAGTTTTTCCAACTCTTCGTGGGTGCTCCAAGTCGCCAATTCATCCGTAAAATACTTGTTGATGATGTGTGAATATACCGCTTCGCCATCCATCAGATTGGTATGACCCGGCTCAAATTTTAGGGCAACCCAATTCGTAATCGCTCTAAAATAAGGCTCATTATCACCGGCTTTGGTCACCAATATATCGGTATATTTGATGATAGAGTCTTGATTTAGGGGAACGAGCTCCGTAAAGTAGCGCTTGATTTTGTTGACAAAAACCGGCGTCCTTAGCAGGTCATGTTCTGAAAAATCATAGCCATCCCAAAATTGACTTCTGTAATCATACACTTGTTTGGCTGTGTCCAACGTACCATTCGCTTTTAGCGGATAGCTCAATTTAGGGTTTTGTCCGGCTACTTTGAATTTAGTGAAGAAATTATTCGGGTATTTTTGTTGGTATTCTTTGACTTTATTTTCAATTTGGTCAACTAATTTATCGTATTTGGCCTTGGCCGCTTTAAACTGGGGTGATTGGGGGCCTCCTTTTAGTTGAGGAGAAACTGCTCTGATTTTTTGGTCAAGCTCTGACTGAAATTTCATATTTTCATAAAACAATTGCATACAAGTAGAGCCTTTGACTTGAGCCGTATTCGCCAAATCATGAATATCGCCATCCAATTCAAATCGTTGGTCTTTGTCTATCAATAATTGCACAGAATTTTTTCGTCCGGGCATGATGAAGTAATAGTAGCCTTGCGGCAAAAGCTTCCGGCGAGAAAGCTCAAAATGACCGTTGGCATCAATCTTTGCAGAATCGACAATAAACCTTTGATCTTCAAACATACCCACTAATTTGGCGGTACCTGCCGGTTGATTTTTGATATTGAAGACCATTATTAAGCTATCTTCTCCTGCCGGGACATCTATTTTTTGCTCATCAGATGATGCGGTTGTGGAGGCTACAGTTGTTGTGTTTTCTTTGGCATCTTTAACAGAAGAAGCACAAGAAATAATCAACACGGCGGAGAGAAATAACATTAAAACATATTTCATGTCGTCTGTTTTTTTGAGTTTACGGATGGTATGGACAAAATAATTTAGGAAATTATCCTGCTACCGGGTATTTTTTTCGGCTTTCGCCAAATCAGTAGATTCCGGAAATTTCAGAAAATACGCTCCCAAAGCAAGCAAAATCCATGCAAAATACCTTATAATAGGGGAGAAAAGCAAGCCATTTCCTTCTCTTTGTTGTTAATGCTTACTTATTACGGTTTCAGTATCTTTGACTAAGTTTGCATCTATCCGGCTATCAAAAGATTATATATTAAACGAAAAACACATCTATAATCGCAAAACGGGCGTAGTCGGGTATTGCCCCTTACTTTTCGATAAATACCGCAGTGGTGCTAAAGTTTAAATCATGGGTTTTCCTTACCACTAAGACATCTTAGTGCGGTCTTATGCGTTTTCCTTACCACTTAAATCTGCGTAACCCTTGCTTACATCGCCACCAACAAAAATTAATTCGAGTGTGTGACAAATAGTGGGAAATGTAATATGATTGGGGCGCAGTCGGAGTTTGTCCCCATTAGACACTTTTCGATAATTTTTAATTGGCGCAAGTTTCCGGAAAAACATATAAACTTAGGCTCAT
>JALVCY010000676.1 GCA_027009605.1 Saprospiraceae bacterium | reverse complement strand
GCTTCCTGCACAGCCGTAAGAAGAGATGGATGCAATCCGGTATAGACCACTTTGGTTGACATCGAAAGAGCTAGTCTCCTGGGAATATTGTTTGGTGAAAAGAGTTGCATTGTCTTTTTCTATAGTTACATCCCAAGGGCCTGCGCCCGTAAAACTAAGATTAATTTGAGCCTGAGAAGTGGGGTCGCAGAGTGTGGCATCACCGGATATTTTTCCGGATGAAGGTGGGATTAAAGACACGTTAAATTCTGCCAAATCCGTATTGTGACAGACATCGGATACGGTACATGTAATGCTTTGTGATGAAGAGAAATTTTGCGTCAGCTGGGACGTCGTATCTCCGGTATTCCACTGGTAAGAATAGGGTGCTATTCCTGCTTGAATCGTTGGGCGAAGTGTTGCAGAAGTGTTTTCGCAAAGCGTCGTGTCCATACCTTGTACGATCACCGGAATCTTATCCGAAATGGTAATAACCGCAGTGGGCTTGTAACAAGGATATTGCCCGGTAATTTCTACCACAATGGTCTCATCTCCTTCATCCATTCCGTCATCTATGGCAAAGATTGGAATACTATCTCTGGTGGCACCGGCGGGGATGGTAATCGTGGTCGGAAGAGCCACAAAATCAATCCCTTCTTTGGCCGTGCCGGAAGGTAGTACTTCGATGCTCAACGTTAACGGTTGATTGATGTCATTACTGCAAGAGCGGTCAAATAATAAGTATCCATTATTACAGCCTTCAAGGGCGTTTTGGGTCTGATTGATGGTGCTTTCCGGGGTGACAGAGACAATGTCCCCGGCATCAAAACTCCCTGCTTTTAGAAATACCGCAGAGTCATAAATACCATCTCCTACATCCGCAATGGCCAATTTTATGTGATAGGTCTCACAAGGGATGACGGTGGCTTTCGCAACAAGTGGTTGGGTGTATCCGTCAAATTGAATATCCGTCGAATTAGTAATCCCGGAGCAGCTGGAACTGTTTGGAATGAAAAAAGAACTGTTTTTAAGGTGGTTAATATTATCAATACTTACGTTTTCTCCTGTGCCGGGGACTTCCGCAATATTCTTTGTTCCTGAAATGCCCGGCCCCGAAATAAAAAAGCCAAAAACATCATTGTAATCTTTGTTGACAAATTCACAATATTCCTCGGACGCAAATACATACTCAAATTGGACTTCGGTGGTGATGGGTGTAAAATCAAACTCAATGACCGCAGCATCATAAGTATCTTCTGTTGCGATATTATTTAGGTCATTATCCGAATTATTGCCGGGGACGTTGGTGCCCTTACTGCTGGAATTGTTCGGGCCGGGGGCATTACTAATATTACCGGTCGAAATGATGATGCCGGAATCAAATCCAATAGAAGAAAGCCCTTGTGCAAAAGTACCAAATTGGACATCGTTACCATGTTGTTGTACATTCAAATCAATCGAACAGTTATTGCCTATGAGTACACCTTGCACCAACTCTTCTGCAGAGAGTCCGTGCTCCACCGTTAAGTTGTCTTCTGCTCCTGTCAAATCCGGTAGTTCTGCCGAAAGATCAGCTACGGATACATACGCAAACAGCTTGCCCGGACATTGTTTTTTAAAGGTCAATGTCCGGCACGACGAAGTGGCTACAAAATTGAAAATAGTAGTTGCGGAATTGTTATTCAGCACATGAATCACACAATCCGAGTCATCAGCCAAGGCGGTTATTTCATATTGATGCCCAACGGTCAGCTCACACAGCTCGATGGAAAGTGGAGCGTCTGTGATGTTAATAGGAATTCGTTCTGCCGAGCCGTCTAGGCTTAAACTGATTTGGGCGGTGGCGGTAAAGGAGAAAAGGCAGAAAAAAAATAGAAAGGGTTTAAGTTTTGTCATAGTGTAACACAATTGTTACTTGCGTCCGTGTGAAGACGAAGTTTCGGTTTTGGAAAAAATGGTAGTAGAAGGGAAGCGCAGCCGACTATGGACTTTTCAAAAAGAATTTTTTGAAATAGATATAGTACGTCTTGCTGCTCCCAAAGATATTAATTTTCGTGGGAATATGTGGCATAAACGATATGAAAATTCAGAAAATTATATAATATTTAACATTTTATTGTATATTTTTTCCCTAATATAACCCATTAAGGGTAGAAAAAAACTTTTTGAGAATCTATAGGAGTGATTCAGACGTATGCTTTCTGCGGCACTTGGACTTTGATGCGGCGGGCGGAGTTTCGATATTTCTAACTAATTTTCCCGTATCTTTGAACTGCTCGATTGGTCAGACCTTTTGCTATGAACAAAAAAATATTCTTCCTTTTCCTTCTCTTTTTTGGGGTGACCATCTATATGGATGCGCAATCGGTAGAGCCGTGTGGTACGACTGCAGCATGGAATCATCTGCTCAATGTACATCCCGAGCTTGCGCAAAAAAGAATCAACACCCAAAAGCAAATCCAAGATGCTATGAATAGCGGTATTGTTCATAGCCGGGATGTATTAGTGATTCCGGTAGTGGTTCATGTCGTTTATAAAACCCAATTTGAGAATATACCGGATAAGGAGATTTTTTCTCAGTTGGCTGTACTGAATCAAGATTTTCGGAAGAAAAACAATAATTTTTCCCAAGTCCATGATAGCTTTAAAGGGTTGGCTACGGATGTGGGTATCGAATTTTGTCTAGCCAAGGTAGATCCTTTCGGAAATCCCACCAAGGGGATTACAAGGACTTCTACAAACATTGCTAACTTAGGGTTGCAGTATGGGCCTAATGGAGAGCGGCAAAGAATTTTTTATGAAGATTTGGGCGGCGTACCGGCTTGGAATCCGGATGAATACCTTAATATATGGGTCTGCGAGTTAGGGGCTACTTTGTTGGGGCAAGCTTCTTTTCCGGGGGGACTGAAAGCCGAAGACGGCATCTTGATTGATTTTTTTGCTTTTGGGACTCAAGGTATGGCGCAAGCTCCCAATAATCTAGGCAAAACCCTAGTGCATGAAATCGGGCATTATCTAAATTTAAAGCATGTTTGGGGCAATCATTCCGGAGATTGTGATGAAGACGATGGCATTTCGGATACCCCAATGCAGGAAAAACCGACCAAAGGATGTCCCGGTAATCGGCCTTTTTCTTGCGGCTCATTTGATTTATTCTATGATTTTATGGATTATTCTTCGGATGCTTGTTTGGCGATGTTTACAAAGGAGCAGGGGGAGATGATGGTGGCCACCTTGCAGACGGTGCGCTCGGGGCTGCTTACGCAAACCAAGTGCCAAACCCAGGTGTTGGAGCATCCACTCCGGCATATTGAATTACGCGGCAATCCGGCCGGTGAAAATTTTGTCCTTTTTTTGTCGGAAGGTAATATTTTTGAGATTGGAGTCACTATCTATAACATTTATGGGCAACAGGTTTTGGATACTCAAAACTACTTTTTTCCGAATGAGCAAGTGGTGGATATTCATCAATTGCCACAAGGCTTGTATTTTGTGATGTTGACTTCATCTGATGCAAAAGTCATCAAAAAATTGGTGGTTGCTCGTTAAGTATCCACCGGAATGAACCCCGGTCAACCAATTTGTTCTGTATTTTAAATGTGGAATTTTTTCTTTTTTTCGATTTTTCTTTGTTCCTTTGCTTATACGATTCTCCGGTTATATTTGATAAAAAAGTGATATGAAGCTGATTTGAACTTGTTTTCCGGTTAGAAATCATGGTAATTTGATGATGCTAGATAGTGCATCACGTATAAGGTGGAACAGTGTCTGTCTCCGAAAGCTTTCCAGCACAAAAGCAGGATGGAAACAGGGCATCAGAAAAAATGTTTGTTGATGCAGCACATTATTTAGTTGGGGGGTCTAAGAGTTGGCAGGTGTTGAGTTTTGGCAAAAGTCGCCAATAGGAAAGGCTATTTTTGGGGTGGATTTTATTTATTTGGTCAGAACCAACTAATTGCTAATTTTTTTTCGTTAATTGGGTGATTGATTACTTTTTCTTTGTATGTGTTGGTTAAAACCCATAGAAAAAGTTCTTTTCAATTGACGTAAAGCGACAAATTCTGTATATTGTGTGGTAGATGAAAAAGGGGATAAACAACTCAATTGTCCGTGTCTGTGTGTATATCAGATGCGGAGACTCAAGGATGTTTTTTTTAAGTCATGCCTTTTGTTTTTTTGGGGGGGATTCTACTTTATCCGTATTTACCATCGAAGGAAACGCTGTTTCCATGAACATAAAAAATTGGTTTTTCCGAAAGGAAAATAAAGGAGTGGCTTTTGTGCTTGCGCAAAATTCATTCTCATTTATATGAAAGCCAATTGGGTTTACAAGGTTTTTGTGCGGTGTCATTCGTTGTTGGCACTGCTGTCATTGCTTCAATGGGCAATGCGGTGATTCGCTACGATAGAACAGGTAAGCCCAATTGGCCCAAGTAACAAAACACAAAATGTTTAACTAAACCTCCCACGATTATGAAATTACTTAGACTAAGATTTTTTCTTTCTGTCTTTTTGTTGATGCTTGGCGTGAGTCAGGTGGATGCTCAGTGCTGCGCAAACTGCCCAATGGATTTACCGGAATCGCAGCAAGGAGATATTATTTTGACAGTGACCAATGCCTCCAATAACGACTTGAGTGACCCGCTTCAAGGAGTTTGTGGTATTACGCTTCACTTTACGCACCAGTATATAGGGGATTTAATGTTGACTTTGACTTCCCCCGGAGGGCAAACGATTACGTTGGTAGGGCCTATTGATTATAATGGAGCCACCGACAATACCACTTGGGATATAAGTTTCGTACCCAACTCGGTGACTCCTGTGCCGGATCCGGGCAAGAGCCCTGTTTTTACCACTGATGATCCTTGGGGTATAGGAGGTAATTATACAGGGAGTTACCATCCGCATGCCGGTAATCTGGAAGACTTTAATACCGGGCCTGTTGAGGGTAATTGGATTTTACACTGGGTTGACGGCCAGGATCAAGATATAGGGGTGTTTTTAGATTATAACATTGTCTTTTGTGATGGGACTGCCAATTGTGTTACTTGTGCTTCGGAAGGGGGAACTTTGGAGCCAAGTGGTAGTGTTTCTGAATGTTTTGGCTCACCATTATTACAATTGAATATAAATCCAACTTATACCACCGCTGAAGTTGCGCCGGCACCTGCGGCGGATTATGGATATAAGTATTTGGTCGTGTTGAACGGTACCATCATGGCTGTACAAGATTTTCCTGATTTGACAGCCATGCCGGCCGGTAATTATCAAGTCTGTGGTTTGTCTTATGCCTTGGCTGATGTGGCCTTATTGCCTGTAGCCGGAGATGACTACAATACGCTCACGAGTGGTTTGGCTTCGAGTAGTCCTCCATTTTGCGGAGATGTGTCTAACAATTGTATTTCTGTAGATATTTTACCCCCGCCTCCGGATATAATTGTCGATTCAACGGTTTGTGCCGGGGATTGTGTGCTTTGGGGAACAATCAATGCTTGTAGCAGCAGTAGCGGTGATGAATATGTTAAGTATGAAATAGATCCCAATACCGGATGCCAAGTCAAAATGATATTACATTTGACGGTTTCTAATGGTGGAGCACCTAATTTTGCTCAGGAAGGGCCATTTTGTTCTACTGATCCTTCTTTTAGTCTGCCCACTACGTCTTTAGATAATGTGACAGGGACTTGGGATATTGATCCTTTTGTGCCGGCAGACCACATCGGGCTCACGACGCTTACTTTTACACCGGGGCCTAATAGTTGTGCTAGTCAGGTTACGATGACCATTCTTGTTAATGACGGTGTTGAGCCGACTTTTGATCCCATTGGTCCCTTTTGTTTGAATGATTCTCCGGTAAATTTACCACTGGCTTCTACAAACGGTAACATTACGGGGAGCTGGGATGTCAATCCTTTTGATCCAAGTGCAAACCCCGGTCCTACCGTCTTGCATTTTACGCCGGATCCCAATCAATGTGCCATTCCGACTACCATGGTGGTCAATGTGGACGCTTTAGAAACACCCACTTTTAATCAAGTACCTACCTTGTGTGCTATGGATGCTCCGGTGAACTTGCCAACTACATCCATAAATAATGTGTCGGGGACTTGGGATGTCAACCCGTTTGACCCGGCTAATGGATCGGCTACTGTAACTTTTACCCCGAATGCCGATGAATGTGCTTTTCCGGTGACGATGAATATCACGGTAACACCGTCAGTAACACCGACCTTTACGCAAGTCGGCCCGTTATGTGCGACGGATGCGCCGGTAAATCTTCCGTTGACATCAAACAACGGGAATATAACGGGTAGTTGGGATGTAAATCCTTTTGACCCTGCAAATGGTTCGGGAACGGTGACATTTACGCCCGACCCGGGGCAATGTGCGGAGACAGTGACGATGGATATAACGGTGACGCCTTCGATTACGCCCACATTTACGCAAGTCGGTCCGTTGTGTGCGACGGATGCGCCGGTAAATCTTCCGTTGACATCAAACAACGGGAATATAACGGGTAGTTGGGATGTGAATCCTTTTGACCCTGCGAACGGTTCGGGAACGGTGACATTTACGCCCGACCCGGGGCAATGTGCGGAGACAGTGACCATGGATATTACGGTGACGCCTTCGATTACGCCGACCTTTACGCAAGTCGGCCCGTTGTGTGCGACGGATG
>JALVCY010000675.1 GCA_027009605.1 Saprospiraceae bacterium | reverse complement strand
GCCAAATAAATTTGGCTACTACCGACAAAACAAGAGCCAACCCCAAATTCCGCTAGGAAAAATCCACTCCGCCAAAAATCAAAGCACTGAACAAAATTTTGTTTGGTTACCATTCGGTTTCCTTTGCTGAAAGGGAAACCTATGGAAGGGTTATCAAAAAGAAACTAAACAAAATTTTGTGGAGTCAAGAGCAACCCACTACACCTGACTTTTCGGAGCATCCTACTTTCAACTGCCCGTGGCGCAAACTCGCTTCGCTCTTTGCTACATAGCCAAATAAATTTGGCTACTACCGACAAAACAAGAGCCAACCACAAATTCCGCTAGGAAAAATCCATTTCGCCAAAAAACAAAGCACTGAACAAAATTTTGTTTGGTTACCATTCGGTTTCCTTTAAATAAAGGGAAACCTATGGAAGGGTTATCAAAAAGAAACCAAACAAAATTTTGTGGAGCCAAGAGCCAACCACTATTTCCAATAGCCCGTGGCGCAAACTCGCTCCGCTCTTTGCTACATAGCCAAATAAATTTGGCTACTACCGACCGCCAAGCTCAGCAAAGGAAAAAAAGCCCAAAAAAAAAAGGGAAGTCCCGATTGCTAAGCCCCTCGAAGGAAAAAATCTAAAATAAAAAGCCACACTGCGGGATTGGTAAGCGAAGAATCAAGGTAAACCGCCAAGAGCCAACAAAGCGTTCTCAATTCAATCCACACTACTTACAACAATACTAATACGTCAAAAACCAGCCAAAAACGGGATGAATCTGAAAAGATATGTTAAAAAACTTGCATCTTACTTACTTACTTTGCAGTAGTGGATGAGGTGTTCCGTTAATCTGAAATTTTTCATTCATCAGGGGATGTTCCCTGCCCTGTGAAGCAGGTAACCTAAAAACTTTTTAAGATGAAAAAGGTGATTACTGTATTTCTTTTATTACTTTTCTTTGCAACGCCGGTACTTCGAGCTGACGTGATTATTAGATCTTCTGATGGAACGATGTTTCACTTTAAGGATGATTGTTGCGATGATTGGAAAGATTTACCCAAAGGGTGGGACTGTTATGAGAACGCCGAGTGCAAATAAATTTCTATTGGGAATTTAGCGTGAGTTATTCTTTTAAAAGTCGTATCTTTGAACAATGTGAACTAGGTGCAGGGAGTCTAGGGTTTCTGAGCTTGGTTCGCTTTTTATTTTATCCGGATTGAAAAAATAATCAAAATGAATTTTTTACCGAAAGTCTTCAGCGTAGGTATCAGTCTATTAATCTGTTTGAGTGTCCTGCAGATTCCAACACAAACGAAGAACCCGAAAAAGGTCGATATGTGCTTTTCCGCCACTTATAGCCTCGTTACCGATTATAGCCAAGAAAACCTGCCCCTAAAACTCATGAAAAAGATATCCAAAGTGGCAGGACAGAATAGACTAATCTATAAAATCATCCAATCGCCGACTCATAGTTTTGAAAAGGTTGACTCCATAGCTCACATTTGTGGAGGTAGCTCCATAGGCGTTGAGCCTAAGGAGATTATCAGAAGGGCAGGTCGGGAGGCAATTTATCTTCTCTATTCCACAAAAAAGGACAAAAAGTGCTTTGTGGTGCAGGAACCCAAATATTTGGATGCCTGGAAAATAACGGGGCCGGTATCTTATCAGGGTACTGATGACCGGTATTTTAAAGCTACACAAGAGAATACTACCGATTACGTTATTTTTAATCCCAACTTACCTGTCCCGTATAATCTAAAACTGATTCGCAACATACCCGGATTAGTTGTAGAGGCCAATATTGGGATGCAGCGGATGAAATTGATTGAGTTCAAAGCTTTGCCTTGCGCAGAATTGACTGATAGAATAGAGGATTTCGAGACTGTGGAAAAGGCAAAAGTTAAGCGGGTCGATGATGTTGATTTTCGGGATTTTATGAATCCGCTTACGGATCAAATAAGGAGTGATGATTTTCAATGTGTACAATCCTTTTAATACTACCGGTATTCTTAAATTATTTTTCGCTCGATTTGATTTTTGTCGGAGCATGCGTATTGCTACAATAGCTTTTCTAGTTTTTTTTGGTATGATATCCGCAATCCATGCCCAATATCACGAGACCTATTTAGTTGATGTGGATACACGTCAACCCATTCAATTTGCGACCTTAGAATGTAAGGTGCGAAATGCTGCTGTTACTTTTTTTACATCTGATAATCAAGGGCGTCTTGAATCTTGTGCCTGCGGAGTGCATGACACCGTTGCTTGGAAGATACGACATCTGACCTATGTGTTTGTTGATACGCTGATTCCATGCAGCCAGCGCCCTGATACCATTTGGATGCAGTTGCGCGACTATGAATTTAATGGAGTGACTGTTACCGGCAAGGATGAGGGGGTAAGAATTATTGGGGACACCATCCGCTTTGATCTCAGTGTATTCAAAAAACCGCATCAAAAAGACCTTAAGGACTTACTCAACGAATTACCAGGGATTGAGGTTACGAAAAAAGGGCATGTCAGTTTTAAAGGCAAACCAGTCGGTCAAATTCTGCTCAATGGAAAAAGTCTTGCGCACAACCGGTTTAATATGATCAACAGGGTCATAAAAAAAGATGACCTCGCCAGTGTGCAAATAGTCCCCGAAGACCCGTATGAAGACCCGGATAATAGCCGAGTAAACCTAGACTTGGTACTGAAACCCAAACTAGAATTGCTGGGACAGATGCAATCTCGTGTGAGTAATCAAGGGGAGTTGGAAGGTAGTGCTTCGCTTATCCAGGCAGGTGATGCGCTTTGGAATCATGCAGGTGAAGCAAGCTTTTCACAAATAGGTGATTCTCATAGGCCTCAGCTCAATTTCTTTCACGAATTTTATGATGGTGCTAACAAGTATAGAAGAGCTGTGAGAATTCGAGGTCGGCGTCCAACACCAACCGTCTTATTCAAATCTGAGCATCCTGAAAAGGAACAAGTCTCAAACATCTTTTACAATGCGCTTTTTGAGAATAGTCGTTCCGAACTTAATCTCTACGCACGCTACAGCAATTATCTATCAGTCAAACCTTTCAAACAGACTCATTTTAATGTCAATACCGGTGAGCTCTTATGGAAAGAAAGCAACAATGAAGATGTTGAACTGAATAGTAGCGTGTTTTCAATGCTGTATAAGTACAACTTTCAAAAAAAATTTACGCTAGTTGTTTCTTCCCATGTTGCTTACGACAAAAATAATCTGCTGCAAAAGGGAATGATAGAAATATATCCGTCCGCATCCCGTGCCAATGAATGGCAACTCTCAAAACCTTATTCCAATGCTTCGATTTTTGCGCACACGATATGGCACGTTGACTCGGTCTGGACACTTCAAACCGGTATGCAAGTAGGTATCGAAAACGACTTGCGTAAATATGACTTCGGCATGGATTCTGTTTTTTATGATCTTGTATTGGGTACAAATGGGCAAGTCAAGGATATGGGGTATCATCTCAGTCGAAAGACCAAAAATGTTGACTTTGGCTCATCTCTCGAACGAAGATGGAAGCCCTTCAATCAGCGCACAAACTGGATCGTCAATTTCAAAACCTTATCCATGTCTGATACTGCAAACCCAGAAGGTTTTGTCGCCCCCCAAAGTGCGTTTCGGCAGAGCCAGGTCTATAAACGCCGGACGCTGACCGGTCAGCTGGTGCACAAAATAAACATTTTGAAGCTGTATTTTAGCGCAGCAGTGGGCGGAGAGCTTTTTCAAAGTGATTATCAAGGACAGCCGCAGTCGTTGCGCTATGCGTGGACGGGCATCGGTCGATTCCGTTTTGAGATCAAGCGGAATCAGTCTGTTTTCTTCAATTATTCATCCGAAGCGGGATGGTTGGCCGATGACAATTTGTGGCGCACGGCACAGCCAAAGAGCCGCCTGTCGTATGCCATTGCCGCTATAGCCAGTCCGGTAATCATTCGTGCGCATTCCTGGGAGGCCGGGTGGCGGGAGTTTTCTGTCTCGACAGCAAGTTTTTCTTTGGCTCGGTTATACTTCCGGCAAGAGCCTGAACATTATGGGTGGCGACAGAAGTCAAGAGCAGGCATCATTGTAGATACACTCTTATTAGTGCAAAACTTCCGCAAAGCCGGTTTTGACTTAAGTACCGGAAGAAAAATTCGTGGTATCCCTTTTACTGCATCATTGAAAGGGGCGTTGTTCGGTTCTTCCGGCGATGCTCAATTTCCCAATCAAGAGTTAACAAGTACGGACATTTCATTTAGTATGAACGCAAAGGACATCTTGCAAAGCAAGATAATATTTATCCAATTAGGAAGTCGAATTAAAAGGTTGACTCTAGCCTATGGCGATTTGGCAAATCTGCCCCCCCGATGGGATAGCCAATCGTCCGTAAAAGTTCGTTTGTTCGTCAAAAGATTGAATACATGGATAGGTTCAGAAATGGCTTATCTGTGGCGTGGAGACATTTATACCGAGACCTTGGTAAGTGGATTGATCGAAAAGAAAGTGGGCGTTCATCTTTTGCTGGCTTTGGGAGTGGAAAATTTGTTGAACTTGAACGTCAATACCCGTAGCAAAAGATTTCTCATGCCACAAGATTATCGGGAAATTGAGCAGTCGGTATTCGGTGGACGCATTTATTTCAAAGCCAAGTATCAATTTTAATGACGTTTGATTATTTGATGATGTGGATAGCACTATTTTATCACTTTGCGCTCCGAAGCGTGGACAAAAAGAAGGTCGCCTATGTCATCATAACCTTCAAAGATGGCTTGGCCTTTGTGCTTGATGGTGGAGCCGTCAAAACCTAAGATGGTCAGGTCGGCCATTTTGGATTTGGTGGCGATGATATTGCGTTTATCTTCGTCCGGGTTTTTGATAAATTGGATGTTGGAAGGAGATATGGGGAGTTGGCCGTCTTGGATCAGTTGGAGTAAGTTTTGGCGTTCTCTATCCAAGATGTTTTCGGGGAAAACCGCAAAAATGCTGATCGTCGAACCCCGCCAATCTTTGTGCCCCATGATGATATACGCCAACAAAATCATTAAACTGGCATTGTCAAAATCTTTCTTGGTAATCCATATATGTATCTTTTTGCGAAAGCCAAAACTCCGGTCGGAACTACCCAAAATAATCGTGTCAAAATCTACCGCATTAATCAATTTAAAGTTGTCGATTAAGTCGCTGATTTGGCTCACATCGCTTTTGGGAAACTCAAAAAGAAGCAGATTATTCTCTGTGCCGGCAATGCCCGGAAGTTGGATGACTTGAGCCACTGTCGAAGTAAAAGACGGACTGACCATCGTATCCACAATGACATTGGAGTGGGTCATTTCGGCCATTTTGATGAGTTCTTCCTTGGTTTCTTTGGCGATTTTATTGGTTTCTTTCGATAAATAGCCCTTGATAAAATGTATGTAAGTCCCAAATCCATACCGGTGGGCTATCCAACGCATCATATTAAAAGCATCCAAACGATGAAACGTCGCTTCCGAAATCGCTACAGCCGATGGCCGCCAACTTTGGATTTGTTCCTTATCCGCATTTTGCAAAAAGACGTGGGTTTCCCGGACCAATTGAAATAAAACCCCCTGAAAAATGACCGCCATACTCCCCTTGTCCTTATTGTAATACGAAACCAAAAAGTATAAGCCGACAATCAATACCAAAGCCGAAAAGGCCACCGCCGGATTCATGAAAAACATCAATCCAAAACTAGCAACAGCTCCAAAAAGTGAAAAATACCAGCGGGATTTGAACGTAGGCCGGTACGCAGGGTCTGCCGCAAAATGGTTCAAAAAGGAAATCAAGCTCAAGGTGCCGTAACTCACCATGAAAAACATGGATATGATTTGGGCAACCCCATCCAAGGCACCGGCTAAGATAAATACCGCCGCAATTAGAATTGTGACCAAAGATGCATTAAACGGCTCATCATTATCCCCCTTACCGCTTGATAACCAATTGTTTATCTTAGGTGTAGGGAAAATCTCATCTCGCGCAATCGCCTGCAAAGTCCTCGGCGCCACCATAATAGACCCCAAAGCGGAAGAAATCGTCGCCGCCGCTAAACCCAAAGGAATCAACCACCAGCCTTGCCAAGCAATGTCTGCCATCACTAGATGACTCGTATCTGCCAAAGAGGCCGGAGATGCCGAAACAGATAGTTTGTACGCAATAAAAACATAAATAATCATCCCAAAAACCGTCGCTCCCAAAGTGCCTAAGGGGATGGATTTGCCCGGATTTTTGAGATCTCCCGAAAGCCCTACGCCGGCCGTCATTCCTGTAAAGGCAGGAAAAATAATCGCAAAAACAGTGAAAAATCCAATCTGCTCCCAAGGTTGGGAATCGTCTTCGGGTGATGGATTGGGAGACGCATCACGTATTTGAGCGGTAGGTGGATTAAGGGTTTCCCCTTTCGGAAAAAGGGCGGTATCGGGTGGAAATCCCGTGGTGCCTTCCTCAACTATTTGTGGAATGGCATCGCTATCCGGTTGATAATCAGTCTTTCCCGCAAAAAAAGCAATTAGGGAAATGGCCAAGATGGTGACGACCACATACAAGGCTTTGACTCCGAGATTGGCTCCTTTGGTCAGCATGATATAGGTCAGACCCAAAAGTGCCGGAATCCCAATGGTTTGCTTCATCGTCAACAACGTCGCCAACCAAGCCGGCAAGTTATAAT
>JALVCY010000674.1 GCA_027009605.1 Saprospiraceae bacterium | reverse complement strand
TAATGTCGATACAAATGGCAAGATCAAAATATTGGCTTTATTTCCAAATCCATCTGCTTTTCCAATTCCATTAAAATGAGTAGGAATTATTTCAGGCAATTCAAAATAATTTACTAAAGTCAAAGTCCATATTCCAAAAATTGCAGCCCAACCAAATATCTCAAGAATCATGTCAGTTTGAGTTAATTTTAATTCTATTTTCGGTCTTTTATTCATATTTTATTCTTTTCTGAATATGTCGCTTGGGTATTAGATACGGTCAGTACATGCAGCGGACGCAGCGATAGCAAGCCTGCTTTCATCATCGCTTGTTCTCGGTTCGTTTTTCATTTTTCGTCTCGTACATTTTCTCTTGCCACTTTAACTATTTCTGAATAGTCTTTTCTAAATGGTTCTGTCAATTTCTTTTCAAGGATACATTCGATATCACAAAGCACTCTTTGCTCTGATTGGTCTTCAAAAATCGAATTATTCTCTATATTATTGAATCTGCCAAGAAATTCAAAAAACACAATTGCTTCGTCTTTAGATAGTTCAATATTTATGGTTTCTTTATTCACTTTCTAATTCTTTATCAATTACCCAATCTGAATTTGCAAGAAATTCTATTTGGATCAAATCCTTACTTTCTTCTTTGTCAAAAAAGGATAAATTTGAGCCTTTCATAAATCCAATTTGAAAATCGTCATTTATTGGAATCGTGTCAAATGTAAATCCGCCATTTGGAAGATTTACTTTACAGTCTTTGCCTTCTACTATTCTTCCTTTAAAATGAAACCAACCACCGTAATAATGCCTACCATTTTCTAATTTGCAGTAGTGACAAATTTCAGACTCCTTTTTATAGTCCACTCCAAATTGTTCCAATAATTTCTTAATCTCAGTTGGAAAGATATTTTCTCTATTGGCTGAAAAATTCTTGCAGTCGTTACACCCGCACTCTTCAAAACTAACATTATCATAGACTTCTTTTGTCCTAGTAAATTCGACTTCAAACGTCCATTCTTTATATGTGATTTCTTTTTTCATTTGCATTCAATAACCGAGAACGGCTAGCGAGATGAAACGTGCGCAGCGAAAGCAAGCATGTTTTTATATCGCATGATATGTGGCGTATTTCATTTGTTCCAGCTGTCAAACTTTTCTTTCGTCAATTTGTAATCTCGTTTTCTAAAGTAGTTTTTCAGACTATCAACAATATAAGATTGAACATCGCCATCAAATCCAAAATCTGATTTTGCTCCGCCGTAACCATATTCAAATACCACTACTTCATTAGAATCAATGTCGGCTTCAAATTCTTTTTCGGTTATGAGTTTATGAATATACAATAATGAGTCTCCTTTACTGTAATAAAAATTTATTTTGCTTCCTGCATCAATCCACCCAAAATTACCTTTAAATTTTGATTTCAAAACTCCTGATTTTGGAATGCGGTATAAACGAGATCCCTCTTTTGTATATTCCTTAGGCAGTCCATCTTTTTGATTAAAAATTATATAAACCATTCCTGTATAGTTAAAAGGAAGAATATGTGTTTCTGAATTCATTCTATTACATCCTCCTCCAAATGCAAAAACAGCCCACAATAAGTATACTCCATATATCGAAATCAGAGCAAAAATAATTCTTAGTATTAGTTTTCGTATTTTCATATCAATTTTCACAATTAAAATCACTTCTTTTATCTGAACCATCATTAGGGTAAGCTCCTTGACATGGATTATTTGGGCAATCTTGTGCAGCAGCTTTGGATAAATTTTGTTGATTCCAAGTCTGCAAATTAGTATTTTGAGTATTTCCATTATAAGTAGCTTCCACTTCGGAGAAAAAGCATCCATTCTCATCAACTTTTACTGATATATCAAATCCTTCATTATTTTGCGCAAGCGAATAACAAAAACCGACACTTTTACTCTTCTAGTGACAAATTATCTAAAGGACTCATAACAGATAATTACAGAAAATCAAGCATTGCTAATTATTCTGATGCAAAACCGCCAATTTTTATTCTGTTTGGAGATTTTGTTCAAGCGTTGAGCCTGCTCCGAAAAGTTGACTCTGCCAAAAATTAAAGCGATGAACAAAATTTTATTTGGTTTACCATATCCCGATAGCTATCGAGCCCCTTCTTAAGGGGATAGTTAGGGTAAAAAAAAAGGAAGCAAACCAAATAAAATTTTGTGGACACAAGAACAGTCCACTACTTTCAACTTTTCGGAGCGAACTCAACAATTGAACAGAATACATGCTCCCAAAATAAAATTTGGCAACTTTTTTTCCTAAATAAACTCACAGCTTATTCCGATTGATTAAAGACAGCAATTCATCCCGGTAATTCTTGCCAATGGCCAATAATTTTCCTTCTTTTTTGCCTTTTACTTCGACAGAGCTACCTTCGACCGAAACGATTTTATTCAGATTGACGATATAAGACCGGTGTATCCGCTTAAATAGGCTGGAAGGTAGTTTTTTCTCCAGATTCTTCATGGTTTGCAGGGTGATGACGCGCCCCGTTTCCAAACGAATAATCACATAATCTTTGAGCCCTTCGATGTAAATAATATCTTCGTAAGCAATTTTCATCAACTTCTTATCTGCTTTCACAAAAAAGAAATCATCACTATCTAAGGCGGTTTGGTCTCCTCCTTTTGACGAAAATTGAGCCCGTGCCTTATTGACCGCTTTCAGAAAACGATCCATCGGAATGGGCTTCACCAAATAATCCACCGCATTCAGCTCAAATCCCTCCACCGCAAAATTAGGATAGGCCGTCGTAAAAATCACCATCGGCGGATTGTCCAAAGCTTTCAGAAAATCAATACCGGACAATTGGGGCATTTGGATGTCCAAAAAAATCAAATCGACATCTTCCTGCTCTAATATTTCATTGGCTTCAATGGCACTTTGGCAAGAAGCCACTAATTCTAAATGGCCGATTTGGCTAACATACGTTTCTAACACGTCAACAGCTAAAGGCTCATCATCTACGATTAATACTCTCATTTTTCTTGTACTTGAGTGATGCCATACCATGGCAATAATTGTTTTCACTTGGTGTCTCAAATATACTAATCCCTTTCGGAAAAAAGGACATAATTTCTACAAAGCCTAGCAAAATTCGGAGAAACACCCCACTTTTGTCGAAAGACTCCATCAATCAGACGAAAAATCAAGCTTTTATAGATGGTTTGGACTATCTTTATCCTATGTTTAGCCGTTTAAAACACTTCCTAGGTATTGAAAGCGTCAAAATCAAGCTTTTGATTCCCGAAAACCAACCTACTCCCGGTGTCATCATCGGCAAAGTAGCCTTCCATTCCATGTCCACCCAAAAAGTGACGAGCCTGACCATCACCTTACTGGAACAATACACCAAAGGCCGCAAAAAGAAAAAGGAAAAGCAAACCTTTGAGCTGGGGACGATTACTCTGGAACGTCCCTTCGATGTACCCGCCGGCAAAACCATTAAAATTGCCTTCAAACTGCATTATACTAAGGTGCATTCTGAAATGGACCAATTGGCCGACTCCAACGTCATTATGAAAGGCGTCTCTAAAGCAGCTAAAATGGTCGGTAATATCCGCTCCGAATACGAATTAATTGCGGAAGCGGATGTCAAAGGAGCCGGTTTAAATCCTTTTGACAAGGTTACTTTGGTTATTTGACGGTGCGCCTACTCCAAAAAGTCGGGTGTGGTGGTTAGTTCTTGGCTCCACAAAAGTTTGTAGTGCCACGAACGAGCCAGTACATCCAATTGCCCGTGGCGCAAACTCGCTCCGCTCTTTGCTACATAGCCCAATAAATTTGGCTACTACCGACTGTAGCGGCGACTTTAGTCGCCAAGCTCCGGTGCATAAATATATACAATCTTGTCAGCTAAAGCGGCCGATACAAAATAAACTTACCATCGAAGGAAAAAGGCTCAAAAAAAAGAACAATGCGGGATTGGTAAGCGAAGAATCACGGTAATCCGCCTAGACCCAACCACTGATTCCGCAAGGCAAAGCCCACTCTGCCAAAAATCAAAGCTCTGAACAAAATTTTGTTTGGTTATCTTATGGTTACCTTTGAAAAAGGGATGCCGATAGCTATCGGCAATGGAAGGGTTTTTAAAAAGAAACCAAATAAAATTTTGTGGGGTCAAAAACAGATTCCGAAATTCTACTTCGCAGGCTAAACAATACCTTTTACATCCAATTGCCCGTGGCGCAAACTCGCTCCGCTCTTTGCTACATAGCCAAATAAATTTGGCTACTACCGACCGACAAGCTCACCAATGAAAAAGCAAAAAAAAAATGAAAGCCCGACTGCTAAGCCCTCGAAGGAATTTTGTGGAGTCAGAAGCCAACCACCGCACTCGGCTTTTCGTAGTAAACTCAAAAGTTAAGATTTTCAGGAAAGTTACCCCCTTGGAGACCGAAAAATCCCAATAGTATAAAGCACAAAATCATCAATCATGGCAATTTTTTCGGTATTTTGCTGCAATTCTAGATTCTTACCCGGGCAAGCATGTACGCCCACTTCGGGCACCACCGGCTCGACATCCAGAAAATCCAAATAGACTCCACTATTCAATTTCATCAAGGGTTGACCTTCTTTGGGCTCGATGTGATAAGTGATTTGGGCGGCATCCAACCATTGCTTGACCTCCTTCACACGCACTTGCGTAAAAGGCTTGATAATCCCCAAATCCAATGCAAAATGCTCATTTTCAAAACGAATCACTTCATCATGGTTAGTACAATCATAGACCAACTCATCATGGTGAATCAAAAAAGCCTTATGCGGACTTTCTTGGGCAAAATGAATTTCCCAGCCCCCATAGGCGAGCAAAAACCCATTTCTCAATTGATATTGCTCCGTCGGTTGCCCTAAAACAGCAATCACTTCCGGAATGGTCATCCCTAAATGCACGTCTCCCAAATGCCCGGTTTTAAGGAAGTCTAATATTTTGATGGTTTTCATGTATTACAATTTCGGTATTCCGGTGCAACGGTGAGCGGATATCCATCTCTTAAGCAGCTCAGCGGTTTTAGACAGCTCTTTGTCGTGAGCGGTAGCACTTAGTGCCCTTAGTGAAGCAGCCCTACTTATCCTTAACCGAATTAATCAAAGTCTCCGTATCATCAACCAATTTTGACAATTTATCTTGGAGTTCATTTTGTTTATCGGTATCTCCGGACTTTTTCACTTCTTGGAGTTCATCTTGGAGTTGGGCTTTGCGCTTATCCAAGCCGTCGATACGTTTTAGGATATTTTTGTCGAGACCGCTCAATTTTTCACGGATTCCCTTATAAGCTCCTCCCAATTTTTGGAGTGCCTTATCGTATTTTCCGGCATCAAACTTATGTTTTTCTTGCCTGACTAAATCTTTTACGGAAACGGCTACTTCCTTGACTTGTCCGAATATCTTTTGAGAATTGGCTTTTTCGGTTGCAGTCCCAAAAAAATAGTTATAGCCCAAGATACCCACTAATAGTAATAGGCCGATTTTGATGATGTGCTTGATCATGAATTTAGGTTTAACGGTTTAGTGTTGAGCTTACTCCAAAAAGTATTCTAAAAAGAAATAACCAAATTTTATTCTGTTGGACTTGGGTGTTATCTTGTTCAATCGTTCAACTGTGCAATTGTTCAATTGACACCTTTGATAATCAACTAGTTATAAGAATCAGTTGAACGATTTAACGCTTGAACAATTGAACATAAAGCATTTAATCAGAATATTATTTGGCAAAATTCACGACTATTTCAAAATCCAAACTTTTCGGTGTAGGCTCAGTGTTTCTGAAAGCAGTCACAAATATAACGGAAAAAAGCCATAATTTCGTCTTTCCTTACTCAAACGAATGAGAATCACCTAAAACAGCCTAATTCATGAAAATTGGAAGACAACGCTCAAATTGGAAGGCTTTCAAGTAGGTTAAATTTAACGAGACATTGCTCCCCCTTAGAGCCAAATAATCAATGATGAAAATCCGTAGGCTCTGCTTCCGAAAGGACAAAAGGATATTTAGAACGAATCCGTTTTTTCTTTTCGGCTGACATCTGGTCTCTATAGACATGGCCATACAATCTCATCGACTCGGCATCCCATAGCTCCCGGTAAGCGGCCTTTAACTCATTGTAAATCAACAAGTAATCTTGATATTGGGTGCCCCGGTCATTTTTTAGAGAGATAATCGCTTTATTGGGCGCTGACGCTAAATTCGGTCTTTTGTCCGGATTCGAGATAAACTCTTTTGCCTTTTGACGCAAGTCGCTAACCTGCATTTTGTGCCCCCGGACGAGCAAGTCGTTATGGGCATTTATCAAAACAGAAAAGACATTTCGGCGGGAGATATTGTCCGAAATTGGCGGCACATCCGACCAAGCCGGTAACTTTACGGTTATGCCGGTATCCGGATTCATGGTGGTGGTCACTAAAAAAAAGACCAGCAATAAAAAGGCTATGTCTGCCATCGAACTAGCATTCACTTCTGTTGTACTTCTTGGTTTCATAACGCTCTATTTTGCCATGAGTCGGATGTTCCTACTTTTAAATATTATTTCTGAATAGATGTGGAGAGCATCGTTTTTGGTGGGTAAGCATAGAATCGTTTTCCCGGCTATCAAAAAAAAGACTATATTTACGGCTTTCTTGGCAACCTTCAACTTTTCAACTTTCTCAACTTTCTCAACTTTTCAACTT
>JALVCY010000673.1 GCA_027009605.1 Saprospiraceae bacterium | reverse complement strand
GCTTTTTAGGTAACTGTTTAGGTGCTCCTATTTTTTACCCAAAATAGTGGATAACTAAACAGTTTCAAATATTCATCAAAAAATAAGTCGTTACACCAAACTAAGCAAAGGCACATTTCGTTACTAAAGGTAGAGAATCTATTTTTCGCTCAAAAAACCAATAAAACCATTATCTTACTGCATGTTTCGAGCACTTAAAGACGATATTATTAGGAATTACCGTATGGGGAATATGGTGACACGCCTAGTTTTTGTCAACGTGGCGGTATTTGTGGTATTTGTTTTAGCACGGGTGATTTTTCAAGGTTTTCAGCTGCAGTCGTACAATGGTTTTTGGCATTTCTTTGCGTTATCATCCGATTGGAAGCATTTGTTGACTCACCCTTGGGTCTTTTTTACGGCTAATTTTTTGCATTTGGGTTTCTTTCATCTGCTCTTTAATATGATTGGTTTGTATATTTTTGGCTCGATAGTAGGGGATTTGATTGGGGATCGGCATGTATTGCCTATTTATGTGCTGGGGGGTGTGGTTGCCGGGATTCTATTTTTCTTTTCTGCGATGCTCTTGCCTTACGGCGAAAATCATTTAGTTTATGCTTTAGGTGCTTCCGGCGGGGTCATGGCCATTGCAGCGGCGGCCGCTATGATTGCGCCGGACTATGAGATTCGGCTGCTATTGCTAGGCAGAGTCAAATTAAAGTATATTGTTGCCGTTTTAGCGCTTTTGGATATTGCTTCTTTGGGACGCGATATGAATACGGGTGGACATATCGGGCATGTCGGTGGATTTTTGTTTGGTTTCTTATATATTTACTCCATCAGAAACGGACAAGATTTAGGCGTGCCTTTCAATAAAGCCATCGACAGTATCAAATACTTCTTAAGTCCATCCAAACGCAAAGAAAATCTCCGCAAATCATACAAACAAGGCGCCCAACGTAGTCAATCGGCTTCTCACCTAACGGTCGTTAAAACAGCCCACTCCAAAAAAAAGAAAAAAAGCTCCATCGTCGAAGTGGAAGATATGGACAAACAAACTTTCCAAGAACACTTGGATGCCATCTTAGACAAAATAAGGGCTACCGGCTATGATAGTCTCACCAAAGAAGAAAAGGAGTTTTTATTCAAAGCCAGCAATCGTTAAAATGCATCTTGCCCCCACCTTATGAAGAAGCTAATTAAGCACTTGGACTTAATTGTTACCTTAACCTTTGCCGGTGCGGCAGCCGTGGCGCTTATCTCTCCCTATATCGACCCTGCCAAAAACTGGCTTTATGCTTTCTTTGCGTTGATTTTCCCTTGGCTTTACGGCTTAAATTTTTTGATGGTCATTTATTGGGGAATACGGCTTTGGAGACGCCGGCACAATCGGGTTGTGGCTATTATTTTTCCGGTGATTATTTTGATTTGGGGATGGTTTTCTCCGGCAAGAATCTATCAATTCCATTTTTTTGCGCAAGCCGGCAAGGAGCAGCCCACTATGCGATTAATGTCCTACAATATGCATAGCTTGGTGAATATGAAAAAAGCTAAAAAAGAAGCAGAGTTTAAAAAATTCATTACCGAAAAACATCCGGATATTATCTT
>JALVCY010000672.1 GCA_027009605.1 Saprospiraceae bacterium | reverse complement strand
GGTATTTGTTTTGAGATTTTACTTGATTATTTGATATTTGGAATTTTGTTTGGTTTTTTAGTTGAAGAAGTTGATTCGCTCGCAGGCTTCGCTAGTTGATTCGCTTCGCTAGTTGAGAGATTTGGGTGTTTACCGGGATTTTACTTCAGTATTCGATATTTGGGATTCTGTAATTGAGACGGTCGCCTTCGGCTTACTAGGTTGAGAACTCGTCCTTTGGACTTCGTGGTTGAGATTCGCTTGGGACGTGGATCGCTAAGCACGGAGCGCAGCGTAGTGATTGGTGAGCCAAACTGTTCCCCTGTATGTCAATGGCTCTGAATGAAATCTTTGTTAATTGAAGGAGTTGAGACGTTCGCCTTCGGCTCTCTAGGTTGAGACTGTCCCGATTACTATCGTGGATACGGACTTCGTGGTTGAGTGCTTCGCAGGTTGAGACGAGTAGTGAGAAAGTTGAAGAAGTTGATTCGCTGCGCTCGCAAGCCTCGCTGGTTGATGATTTTTGTTTTTGTTGATATGAATGGTATTTGCTTACAAAACATTTTGCTTTGTGGTGAGTTAAAATAGGGATTAAAACCAGATTATGGATTCTAAGAAAAATGACAATAGCAAATTTCGGAAGTTATTAGCCGAAGAAATATCTTGGCCCCATCTCTATATGTTTAAGTTTATTATTCCGGCTAATCAAGAAAAACAGGATCAAATTGTCGGTTTATTTCCGCAAGATGCCCAAGTCTCCTTCAAGGCTTCGCGTACCGGCAAATATACCAGCGTAACCATTCAGGCCATGATGCAAAATCCTGATGAAGTTATTGGATATTATGAACAGGTGGGAAAAATTGAAGGCATTATGTCTTTGTAAAATCTTAACCCAAGTTACATCTGTAGTCCCCAATCAGGCAATATTGAAGGTAGAACCAAATTCTTATGGTCACTTCGGGTAGTGAAGTGTAACGAGCATTAAGTGCAATTGATGCCTTTATCCAATATCAACCCGACTACATGTTCTACTTGGGTTAAGGCATTGTTTTTGTTGATTAACTGTTATGTCTGCTCCGAAAAGTCTAGCTTTTGAAAGAGTTGGAAAATTTGGTGGTCTTACAACAGAACACTTTTTAGAGTGAACTCACTGTAATGTCAGTAGTTTATTGAACCGGATATAGGAAATAGTCATTTTAGATTGAGACTACTCAATACGAACCATTTTGGAAGATTTTACTTTGTCTCCCAAAAACCTGTACGGAGTAATTACCTTTGTTTTTTCGTGACATATTACTATCTTTGTCGCATTCTATGTATGACTGTACTTAGAAATTCAAGGGTGTTCTGATACAAATTAGGTGTGCTCACTCAGTTTTTTTATAAAATTATTGTTGAATATGACGATGCGTTATTATTTTTCCATTGCATTATTTTTTTGCGTAAGCTTAGCATTCTCGCAAGACTTTACTAAGGACTATAGCCCTCTGAAAAACAAAGGAGTGCTTCCGGTAGATTTACTGTCTTCTTCTACGCAGAAATATCGTCAAAGAAAAAAGTCAATTTCTAAGGCAGATAGTCGTAAGACCAAGAAAGCAAAGTCCAATTTTTATTTGGAGAGCTCTTTTGTGATAGATGAACTGCTACATAGTGGAAAGATTTTATTTTCTGACCCGGAGATTACCGGCTATATCAGTTCGGTTGCGGATGATTTGTTAAAAGACCAGCCTTCTTTGCGCAGGAAGCTTCGGTTTTATACCATTAAGTCATCAAGTGTTAATGCTTTTGCGACGGATCGGGGGGCTATATTTTTTACTTTGGGGTTACTTTCCAAGCTGAATACCGAAGCAGAACTAGCTTTTGTCTTGTCTCATGAGATTGCCCACTTTACCGAAAAACATAGTATCAACTCGGCCGTAACTTTTGACAAAATCAACCGAAAAGGTAGAAGACGGGTGACCTTCAATAACTCTAAATCTTATGATCCACTATTGAAAAAGAGCAATTATTCAAAGGCGAATGAGTTAGAGGCTGATGTATTGGGTGCAAAAAGGTTTTTGAAGACTGCGTACCAGCCGGAAGCTATGTTGGATGTTTTTGATATTTTGGAATATGCTCATGTACCCTTAAATAATGATACAGTAAGTACGACCTTTCTAAACTTAGAAGGTCTGACCATACCCAAAAAATATTTTTTAACTACGATAGATGACCCGGAGCCGATGCCGGACGACGAATATAGTACCCACCCGGGCATAGATACTCGTCGGAATAAGGCAGAAATTTTGTTGGATAAGTCATCCCGTAAGAAAGGGAAGGATTTTATCGTTTCCGAAAAACGCTTTAAACTAGCGAAGACGATGGCTCAATTTGAGCTTTGTGATGTCTTGTTGCATGAGATTCAATACCCGATGGCCATTTATTATAGTAGCATTTTGCTGAATAAATATCCGGAAAATCGCTTTCTTCGGCGGGTCAAAGCCTATGCCTTGTATGGTATCGCCCAATATACCAATACGGATCGGCAAGTGGATGTTGTGGATGATTACCAAGATGTAGAGGGCAATAGTCGTCAAGTCTTTCGGGTGTTGGATAGGATCAGCACCAATCCTGCAAACATTAATCTGGTGGCATCAAGATATTGTTGGGATTATAACCAAGCGTATCCGGATGATAAGGGCATGGAATTGGCGATGCACGATCAAATAGAAGATTTGGTGATTTATGGGCTGGAGGAGCCGGAAGGTTTCTTTTCCAGTTACAAATTTAAGCGGGCAAAGCCCGAAAAAGATTACGGTCTTCTAGCTTTCGCAAAAATAGTAGATGACAAATCCTTTCAAAAGATGCTCAAAGATGGTGCACGTTATCGCAAGAAAAAAGACGAAGAAGAAAGCCGCTCGAAGAAGAAAAGAAAGAAGAAAAAAATAGCCTTAGGCCTGAAAAAAGCCATATTTATCAACCCAGTTTATTATCGGGTAAATATCAAAAGACGCTCTAATGATGAGCTCAAATACATCTACTCCGAAAGTCGGCAGGGTGAGTTGGCTCAAATTATTAAAGATAATGCCAAGCGGGTCGGTCTGAAGGCGAAAGTGATTGATTCGCATAGGTTTAAATCCAAAAGAGCGACCGAAGATTTTAATGACTTAATTTTGCTAAAATCTTTTGAAGAAGAATTGCTTACGCATAACATGTATATGATTGCAAGTAGCTATAATCAAGTACAACCATTGGTAAAAAAATATGGGACATCAGCCTTAGTTAGTATGGGTAATATTTCCGCAAGGAAGAGGCCTTCGGTCATGTCGTACCCAATGTCTATGGTGTTTTTGTTACCGCCATTTACTTCTTCCGGGATTAAGAGGATGTTTTTTAATTATCAAGGCTTGCAATATGCCTTTGTAGTAGATTTGGAAGATAGCCAAATATTATACAAGGAGGTTGTTCCGTATAATCAAAAGGATATCAAGCCATTACTGGAGATGAATACTTATAACTTGCTATATAAAATGGCTGCTCGCAAAAAGAAATCAAACAAAAGATAAACCACGATAATATCAATCAGATGAAAAAATTACTAGCTATTTTTTTGGTAAGCTTTCTGCTCGTTCCGATGGTGTCAATGGGGCAGGCGGGGTATTTGGGAAAGCGTGTAGATATTCAGTACACCCCAAGCTTGGGTAATGCTTGGCTGCGGAATTTCTTTGATCCTGATACGCAACCCGAAGGGGCTAAGCCGGCGAATTATCCTGGTTATCCAAGATATAATGCGGCCAATCGCTCCAAAAAGAGTAACATCATAAACCTAAAGCATCGTTTTTTATTAAATTATACGATTTCGTCAAAGTCGTCTATTGGTTTTAGTTATAGTTTGGCTCGCTATGGCATGTGGGTAGATGATATAGGTGTGCCGAATGCTGATTCTACGGTTGTTATACCAGTAGAAACCAGCGGTAACGTCGAAGAAACTGACTTTGCGCTAAGGTATGTGAAGTACAAAAATGGTACAGCTCCTATCGGAAATTACTTTGCCTTATCTATCGGAATGAGTAAAACTAAGGGGTACGCCGTAGTTAAAGGTTTGTCCGGTCATTTTAATGAAAAGGAACTAAAAACCCCTTTTTTGGGTGTGGAAGTAGGACGTAATATCTTGATTGGAAAAGGGCTTTTTCTAAGTGTTGGATTAGAGACGCAATTGAGCCCTTGGGATGAAGGTAGTAACGAAAGTAACCGATCATATAAGTTTAATATCCTTAGACCGACGCTTGGTCTTGGGTATATTCCTTTTTAGGACAAAGGTCCCGCCCCTACGGGGCTGACAACAGAGGAAATAGCCGAAATACATAAGCGTGAGCCCCAGCGGGGCGATATCTTTGTAAGACTAAAAAAGTAGGGATATAGCTCCGTAGGAGCGACACTGCGCTGCACTATGCATTGTAGCCAAATAAAATTTTGATTCGTGCTTTAATTTCCGGCAGAGTGGACTTTTCGGAGTGGACTCAACGAGCCTGAAGTATAGGGACTTGAGCCTGTTTTACCGTTGGTTTTACTTTACTGTTGGTTTTAACCAACGGGTCAGAAGCGAAACTCTCAGGGGCTTTAGCCCCATTGACCGACCAAATAGAAAAAAAAGCGGCAAAAGTCTAGTAAGTGCTAATTTTTCAAGTCAAGTCACGGTGGTATTTATCGAAAAATAAGGGACAAAACCCGACCGCACCCCCTGATAATGTGCTATAAAAAAAATGTATATTGGCCTGATTTGTAAGGGGTAAGTTGTTTGGTGTTGGTTGTCTTGTGTTTTTAAACGAAATTATTTTCTTAAAAATAGGTAGTTAGAATGTTTATTGTTACCTTTGGTTTGTACATATTAACAAAAACATGGTATTGCCCAAGCCCCAAAATATGGCAATGATTGTTGGACTTTGCTTGCTGGAACTGTCCGGCTTTGCGCAGGAAAGGCAAGTACAGGCTTCCATAATTGCGATAGGGAAAACATCTCTCAGCTCGTCAAAATTCTTAGAATTCTCTCCTGTTTTCTATGGACAAGGGCTTCTGTTTGTCTCTGCCGAGAATAAGCGAAAAAGTCGAAGAAAGAAGTCCTATTTTGATATTGCTTATTCAAAATTTGATACTAGTGGCCAACTCACTCGTCCTGTCTTTTTCAAAAAATTGAATACGCCCTATCATGACGGCCCTTTGTGTCTAGGTCAAGACCGGAAGACTGTTTTTATCACAAGGAGTGTGACGGATGAAAAGGGGGGCTTGGTGGCTGATTCTTCGGGGCTAAATCGGCTAACTATTTGGGAGACTTCGATAGCCGGGGAGCCGTCTGTGGGCAAAAGATTGCCCTTCTGTACCTTTGATTACAGTGTGTTGCATCCTGCATTGGCCAATCATGATACCCGTTTATACTTTGCGTCAGATTGTCCGGAAGGGTATGGAGGGATGGATATTTGGTATTGTGAAAAAGTCAATGATATTTGGAGCACGCCCATACATCTGGACAGCAGTGTTAATTCTGCCGCCAATGAGGTATTTCCATATATTTATGAGGATAGTGTTTTAGTTTTTGCTTCGGATAGAGTAGTAGATGGGGTGTCAACGGGCTTAGATATCTATATCCATGAGCTGGGAAGTCAAAAAACAACCAAGTTAGACGCTCCCATTAATTCAAAATTTGATGATTTTGGGCTCATTGTATCTCCTTCCGGAAAAGATGGATATTTTTCGTCTAACCGGGAAGGAACGGATGATATTTTTTCATTCAAAAGCAATCTTGAGCTTTTGGCGACTCAAAAGACCATTCACTTTGTGTTTTTTAACCAAACGAACCACGAACCCATTAAGAATGCGACTATTTCTTTGACCGGCACCTCCCAAGATACACTTTGGGCGACAACTAATCAACATGGACAAGTCAGCCTACAGATAAATCCTTGGGGCACTTATCAACTGGATTTTGAGCACAAAGGCTATTTTTCGCTAAGTAAAACTATCGCAGATTCATCCTTTTTGGTGCAAACCATATCCATCAATGTAGTTCCTAAGCCTTGTCAAAGCATTAAGGGAATGGTTCATTCTATGGATTTAAGTCTTCCTATTTCTGATGTTCAATTTCGGATTATTCCTGAAATAGATAGTAGCCTGATTCTTTCGACAAAAAGCGATTCTAAAGGAGCTTTTTCCTATTGCTTGCCGGCTGATTGGGGGGCGTATCGGCTGGTGGCGTCCAAGCCGGGGTATATCTCTTATGAAATGTCTTTTGAGAAAGGGGACATTCCTGATATTTCTTTGATGCCTTTTGATGACCAAGTAGTTAAGCAAAAGATTATATTAGAAAATATCTATTATGATTTTAATGATTCTAAAATCAAGGAGAGCTCAGCCCTAGAGTTGGTGAAGCTTGCGCAAATATTGAAAGCTAATCCTGAAGTAACAATCTTGCTAGTGGCCTATACAGATAGTCGGGGCGCTAAGCGCTATAATGAAAGACTTTCTAGGCATCGTGCTAGAGCTGCCAAAGATTTTTTGGTGGATTTGGGCGTTCAGGCCAACCGGATTACAGCCATCGGACGAGGAGAAGCCAATATCCGGAATCGCTGTACAAATGGCGTGGATTGCTCCGAAGAAGAGCATCGTTATAATCGCCGGACAGAAGTCTTCTTCCGAAATATCCCGGAGAATGTTATGGTTATTGTGAAGGGGGAATGGGACGATGGGTTGTGAGTTTTTTTGGTCTTTGGGGCGCGCCGGTGGCGCTTTTGGTCTTTGGCTTCGGGAGTGGGGTGTTTTATACTTCATCTTTCTGAAATCTTCACTCTTCATTCTGTTAGTTTTTTAGTTGAAGAAGTTGATTCGCTTCGCTAGTTGAAAAAGTTGATTCGCTTCGCTAGTTGAAAAAGTTGAGACGTTCGCCTTCGGCTCTCTGGTTGAGACTCGTCCCGATTACTATCGTGGATGCGGACTTCGGGTTGAGAGCTTCGCAGGTTGAGATGATTTGGGTTCTTGTTTGGGATTTTACTCATTATATGGTATTTGGAATTCTGTTTGGGTTTTAGTTGAAGAAGTTGAAAGAGTTGATTCGCTCGCAAGCTTCACTAGTTGAAAAAGTTGAGACGTTCGCCTTCGGCTCTCTGGTTGAGACTCGTCCCGATTACTATCGTGGATGCGGACTTCGGGTTGAGAGCTTCGCAGGTTGAGATGATTTGGGTTCTTGTTTGGGATTTTACTCATTATATGGTATTTGGAATTCTGTTTGGGTTTTAGTTGAAGAAGTTGATTCGCTCGTCCTTCGGACTTCGCTAGTTGAAGAAGTTGAATCGCTCGCAGGCTTGGCTGGTTGAATGGCGCTGTTTTTTTTTGGCGGGGGGCAATTCGCCCTTGCACCCAATTAGTACATAATTCGAAAGGCTATTATTTGGCCCACTATGCCGATTAAATAGCCAATAGATACTTCTTCTAATACATGCGCCCGAAGAGCGAGTCGAGCAGAGCCCACAATGCCCGATAAGAGCAGAACTAAGTACAACCAATAGCTCAACCCGATATGATAAGTGGCCTCTCCCCAATGCAGGGTGAAAGAGTCAAAATCAAAGTACTTAAACATCAAAATGGTCAGCATCATCCAGCCCCCCATGCCGACACTATGCAGGCTGATTTTCTTGAATAAATTAACAAAAAAGGCAACAAATAAGCTGATGGTCGCCCCTATTACGTAAGAACTAAAGATAGGGGGAATCGCCGGGTTCTGGTAAAAATTTCGCGCAAGCCAAAGATAAAATATGCCGGCAACGATAAATGGGCCAATCCGTATCATCCGGTCTTCCATCTCCAGAGAAGGAATTAAGCCGGTAAACTTCATCATCAGGGTCGCAAAGGCCGGCAAAAGAAAGGACGTTAACCAAACGATGAGGACTAATTTGCTGCCGGCCCAAGGGGCACTATATCCAAACATGTACGGATTGATAATCAATAACATTATTAATCCGTAGCTCATCACCATCAAGGGGTGGAAGAGATAGGAAATAATTTGGGCTCCTGCTTTTAACATGCTGTAAAGGTCTGTAATATTCTCCAATAAAAAAAGCGCTTCTGATTTTTCAGAAGCGCTTTTTTGTGAGTAGTTGTGATTTAGGCATCCCCATCCACTATATCATCAGCTGCATCTCCGATTTTTTTGGAGACACTGTCTTTGATAGAGCTTAAGGCATCTTTGGCTTCGTCAAACAACTTATTGTCTTTAACGGCATCCGTCGCTTTGCTAGCTAAGTCGCCTACACTACCGGCGACGTCTCCGGCCTTGTCTGTGACTCCGGAGATGACGTTACCGGCGGTATTGGTAATCGTTCCGGCTACATCCCCTGCTTTTTCTACTGTGCCACTCACTACATTACCGGCTGTATCGGCTACCTTATTGGCTAAGTCACCGGCACCTTCTACTAAGTCGCCTGTTTTTTCCATAGCTCCGCTAACCACATCTCCGGCCGTATCTTTGACTTTGCCTGCTAAGTCACCGGCTGTCTCTATCGCTCCGCTGGCTTTGTCCACAACAGTATCTTTGACCTTGCCTGCAAGGCCGCTTGCGCTGTCCAGTACGTCACCGGCAGAATCTTTGGCCTTTTCGGCCAATTCACTAGCTGTTTCCATGGCTCCGCTGGCTTTGTCCACAACGGTATCTTTGACCTTGCCGGCTATTTCGCCTGCGCTGTCCAATACGTCACCGGCAGAATCTTTGACCTTTTCGGCCAATTCACTAGCTGTTTCCAAAGCTCCACTGGCTTTGTCCACAACGGTATCTTTGACCTTGCCGGCTATGTCGCCTGCGCTGTCCAATACGTCACCGGCAGAATCTTTGACCTTTTCGGCCATTTCGCTAGCTGTTTCCAAAGCTCCACTGGCTTTGTCCACAACGGTATCTTTGACTTTGCCGGCTAGGTCACCGGCATCTTCTAGCATGTCTCCGGCTTTGTCCTTAACCTTGCCGGCCAAGTCGCCAGCATCTTCGAGTACGTCGCCTGCTTTATCAACGACTGCATCTTTGACATCATCAAGAGTATCTACGGCCTTATTGACCACATTTTTTCCTGATCCAAATAGTTTTTTTAGAAATCCCAGCATTATTTTAGTTTTAATTGTAAAATACTCCAAATTTTTGGAGACCCTAATTCACAAAGATAGAAAAAAAGGGTAGAAAAAGGAAAATAATTGGCAAAAAAGATTAATGTTAATGATATATGTTTTCTTTTTCGGCTGATTTGACGTTAGCGGAGGCTATTTTATGATGAATTGTTTTTTGTCTCAAAGTGCCTAGAGAGAGCGGTTACTGATTTTTTCCCTAACTTGCGTCCCAAAAATAGGGGAGACCGAACATGAAGAAAGAATTTTTGATAAACGTAGTTCTTGTCTTAGGTCTAAACCTACTGATAAAGGTCTTTTTTATTTTTGGGATAGACCGAACCGTGCAAAACTTGCTGGGGCAAAATGCCTATGGTACCTACTTTGCTTTTTTAAATCTAACCTATATTTTTCAGATTGTTAATGATTTTGGCATCCAAAACTTTAACAATAAGCACATCGCAAGCCACCGGCAATTACTTCCTAAGTACTTTCCCAATATTCTACTGCTCAAAGCGCTGCTGGCGCTATTTTTTATGGTTTTGGTTGGTGTTAGCGGCTGGTTTTTGGGCTATTGGCAGCTCTATCCGGGGCTACTGCTAGCGGTTTCTCTGAATCAAATACTGGTGGCACTCATTTATTACTTGCGTTCCAATATCTCGGCATTAGGGTATTATAGATTGGATAGTTTTTTGTCGATTTTGGACAAGTTGATGATGATTATTATTATCGGGATGATGCTTTGGGTGCCTGAGCTTCGTCGCGGTTTTAGGATAGAGTGGTTTGCTTGGGGGCAGTTTGTCGCTTTGTCCAGTGCGGCTATTTTGAGCTTTCTTTTTCTAAAGTCTAAAGTGACGCTGTCTGCCTTTAAGGTTAATATCCCCTTTTTAAGAGTCTTGATAAAAGAAAGTAAACCCTACGCTGTGTTGGGTTTGTTTATGGCTATTTATAACCGAATTGATAGTGTCCTATTGGCCGAATTAGTCTCCAAAACCGAAGCCGGCATCTATGCTTCTGCCTTCCGGCTAATGGATGCCGGTACGATGGTGGGCGTGTTGATTAGTGCCTTTTTGCTCCCTATGTTTGTCCGGTTGATAAAGGGGAAAGAACCTGTTGGTGACCTTGCTCAGATGGTTATTAAGTTGATGTGGGTCGTGGGGGTTATGGTTGCGGTGCCGGTGATTGTCTTTCGGCTTCCCATCATGGAAATACTTTATAAAGACGGTAACCTTTACTCTGCCAATGTATTGGGTTTTTTGATGTTGCCGCTCCTAGCCTTAATGTGGTCCACGGTCAATGGGGTGTTGCTGATGGCAGCGAACCAAATTACTCAATTAAATAAAATCTACTTTGTTGCAGTTTTAATAAACTTAGCGCTCAATTCCATAGCGATTCCCCGCTATGGAGCCCAAGGTGCTGCGGTGGTTGCAGGGCTTACGCAATGGATGGTCACCTTGGCGCAGTTTAGGTTAATTGTCAAAAATGAGCTCATTCGGTTTCCGGCATTGTTGATTTTACAAATTATCGGCTTGCCTATCATCAGCATGATTCTAGCCTATTTTCTAAGTCAAACCGGTCTGACTTGGGTGTATTCATTTATTCTTTCAGGAATTGTAACGGGGCTAGTTTCGATTGTTTTGGGTTTATTTTCGCCGAAAGGCTTAATAAATTTATTGAAAAACCGTTAGGCATTGGGTATAAACGATTAGCTTACGTAGCTTTGCGGATTAAAACGAAGAACTAATGGATTCACAAGACAGCTTGGTTGATGTACTGGGGGTATTATGGAAATGGCGAAAAAAGATAATTCTTGTTACAGTGATTGCTGCGATTGGCAGTGTGTTGTTTTCCTTGATGCTCTCCAATTATTATCAATCAACCACTATCTTTTTTGCGGCAAGTACTGATTTGAACAAGCCTGAGCAGGTTTTTGGGCAGACCAATAAGGCGACTCGATACTACGGGGATGATTATGATAATGACCGGTTATTGACGGTATCGTCTTCTCCGGAGTTGATACACTTTTTAATAGATTCCTTCAAAATGGCCGAGCATTACAAAATGAAGGTCAATACACCCAAAAGACAGTTTAAGCTGGAGAAGAAATTTCGGTCTAATTTTGAAGCCTTAAAAACTAAATTTGGCGCCATTTCGCTTTCTTTTGAAGATAAAGATCCGGAATTGGCTGCAGCGGTCGTAAACGAAGCCCGTAAGCAAGTAGGAGAAAAATCTCTTCGATTGCTCAAGTATAGCCAAGCAAAACGAATCGCCACCTACAAAAAGAGTATCGCTACAAAGAGTCAGGAGCTTCGGAGACTCAGCGATACGTTAGAAGTCATTCGAAAAAGATACAACATCTATGATGCTGCTTCACAAGGAGAGTTGCTGGCGAAGATGGCGGCAGAGACGGAATCCAACTTGGCAGGCGCCAAAGCCGCATTAGAAAAATTTGAGAATATGCGTGGACGACGGGATACAGTTCAAGTTTTGACTGCAAGAGTGGCCGGTTTAAAAAAACAATTAGAAACGGTGTATGGTTCGGATACGAGTGCCCGTTTTTCCATCAAACTATTTCGAGAAGGGATGAATGTGACCCAAGCTTACACAAATAGATTTTATCGTTTGTCCGGGCAGTTGGATGCTGAAAAAGAGAAGTTAAGACAGTTGATGAGTATTTATGAGAGCAATGCCCCGACGATTATCCTTGCGGAAAAAGGAGAGATACCCAAAATCAAATCACGTCCTAAGCGGAGTATTTTGGTAATAGCGGCCACATTAGCGGCTTTTATTTTTAGTGTATTAGGGGCGCTTCTTTTTGAGAACATTGGCAAGATGGATTTAAAAAGAATTAAAGGTGTCTAATTCCGCTCATCTTAATGCGAGTCAAAAAACACCGGTTATTTGGTGGGTTTTAGCGGCTACTATTCTTTTGTCAGGGTGGTCTTCTATATTGTTGGAGAGTCCTTTGCCGCTTGTCTTGCCATTAGTTGTGATGGGAGCTTATATTTTGGTCGCAGACTATAAGATACTGTTTTATCTGCTTTTTTTTACGATTCCCTTTTCTTCCGGTTTTTCGGTCGGGAGCAGTTCGATAGATTTGCCTTCTGAGCCTATAATGATTGTATTATCGGGTGTAGCGTTGATTTACTTCTTGAGCCATTTTCGAAAGATGTCTTTTCGATTTATTACGCATCCCATTTCATTATTGCTGTTGATACATTTAAGTTGGATTTTGATTACCACATTGACATCGGAGCAATTTTCCTTTTCGTTGAAGTTTTTTTTAGCCAAGTTATGGTACGTATTGCCCTTTTATTTCCTTGCGGGAAAATTATTATATCGGGACAAAGTATATAAAACTTGGCTGTTTGCGACGATGGTTGGCATTAGCATTACCGTTGTCTATGTGATGATTCGACACAGTGCATTCGGTTTCAGCTTTGATGATATTAATTGGGTGTTAGGGCCGTTTTATCCTAATCATGTTATTTATGCAGCGTTACTGACTCTTTTTCTTCCTTATGTTTGGGAGAGTTTGGCTTTCTTTAAACCACAATCTTTTCGGTGGTGGATGGTGATTGGAGTTCTTGCCTTGTTTTTGATTGCGATCAAGTTTTCTTATACGCGTGCAGCTTATGTAACGGTGGCGGCCTTAATTGGTGCCTATTGGATGATTCGTTGGAATGTACTAAAATATGCCTTAGTATTGGCGGTAGTCGTCAGTATCTTTGGGGTGAATTGGATTGTAAAGGACAATAAATATTTGGATTATGCTCCCAATTATGAGCGGACAATCTCCAATAAGGATTTTGATGATTTGGTAGAAGCGACTTACAATCTTGAAGATATTTCGGTAATGGAACGGGTTTATCGCTGGGTAGCAGCATTTAGGATGTCATCGGATCATCCTTATATGGGATTTGGACCGGGGAATTTTTATAGCTTTTATCAACCTTATACACTCCGTATGTTTAAGACCTATGTGAGTGATAATCCGGAAAAATCAGGAGTCCATTGTTATTTTTTGATGACTACGGTGGAGCAGGGATTTCCGGGCTTAGTTATTTTTGTTTTCTTGATGTTAGGAATTATTGTTACTGCGGAGCGTGCGTATCATTTGGCGAAAGCTCCTGAAATCAAGCGGCGGATTATGGCGAATGTCCTCGCCTTTTTGGCTGTTTGTTCACTTCTTCTAGTCAATGACGTAGTGGAAAGCGATAAAATTGGCTCTTTCTTCTTTCTCTCGGCAGCGGTTATTGTTCGGCTATATCTTCATGCTCAGAATGCATCGGCAAAGGATAAAGATATTCAATTAGGCTAAAAAATCTAGTTTTTTTGTGCAAACTGCAATTGGGTAAAAACAAATCTAGGCTCGTTTGTTTATGTAGGGCATTGGGTTGGTGAAAGGTTAAGGGGTAAAGGGTTACAAAAAATAAAAGTCGATTACCCTTTTGGGTATTGGCTTGCATCTATCCGGAGAAATCAAAAATCTTTGAACAAGAGTGAGACTTCTTTGCTATATGTAAGCTGAATCTCAATAATCACGGATTGTTTTGAGTGCATAAACAGTTACAAAAATAAAAAGAAAATGAAGATTGTTTCTTGGAATGTAAACGGAATAAGAGCCATCACCAAAAAAGGCTTTTTGGACGATGTGAAAAAAATGAATCCTGATATTTTGTGCTTGCAGGAGACCAAGGCACAACCGGATCAGGTTAAAGAAGCCATCCAATCTCTAACCGAATATCATCAATATTATAATTCGGCAGAAAAAAAAGGATATTCCAGCACGGCTATTTTGACGAAAGTCAAGCCTATTAGCGTAACGAACGATATGGGGGTAGAAGAACATGACAAAGAAGGACGGATAATCTGTGCGGAGTACGAGTCATTTTATCTGGTTACGGTTTATGTGCCCAATTCCGGCGAAGGGCTAAAGCGCCTAGAATATCGACAAAAATGGGATGCAGACTTTACGGCTTATCTCAAGAATTTGGAAGCGTCAAAGCCGGTCATCGTGTGTGGAGATTTGAACGTAGCGCACACTTCCATTGACTTAAAAAACGATAAGTCCAACTATAACAAATCGGCCGGTTATACCCAAGTAGAGATTGATGGTTTTCAGGCGATGTTAGATGCAGGATTTGTGGATACCTTCCGCCTTTTGCATCCTGACGAAGTGAAGTACAGTTATTGGAGTTATCGTTTTAATGCTCGGAAAAACAACTCCGGATGGCGGATAGATTATTTTTTAGTGAGTGAGTCCCTTGCGGGAAAAATTAAATCTGCTGAAATCCATAACGAATACTTTGGCTCTGATCACTGTCCGGTGAGTATTACGCTGTAAATATTCTGCTTGGAGGTCTTGTCAACTGTTTCATTGCCTTCGGGCGTTCAATTTGTGCTTCGCACGTTCAAATTGCCCTTCGGGCGTTCAATTGCCTACGGCGTTCAAGGGGAAGTTCTCTTGGCTGCCTAGCCGTTAAACCGTTAAACCGTTACACCGTTATACCGTTAGTTGCCTTCGGCGTTCAAGTGGCAAGATTTCTTTCCTGCCTACCCGTTACACCGTTACACCGCTACACCGCTACACCGTTAGTTGCCTTCGGGCGTTCAAGGAGTACGCTCTTGGCTGCCTAGCCGTTAAACCGCTACACCGCTAAACCGTTGGTTGCCTACGGCGTTCAAGTGGCAAGATTTCTTTCCTGCCTACCCGTTACACCGCTACACCGCTACACCGTTAGTTGCCTTCGGGCGTTCAAGGAGTACGCTCTTGGCTGCCTAGCCGTTAAACCGCTACACCGCTAAACCGTTGGTTGCCTTCGGCGTTCAAGTGGCAAGATTTCTTTCCTGCCTTCCCGTTACACCGTTACACCGCTACACCGTTAGTTGCCTTCGGGCGTTCAAGGAGTACGCTCTTGGCTGCCTAGCCGTTAAACCGTTATACCGTTACACCGCTATACCGTTAAACCGTTAAACCGCTACACCGTTAATCCGTTAATCCCACAATGACAAAAAAGCACCACCCGGTTTTGGGCAGCGCTTTTTCTATAACATACTGTAAATCTTCTGATTATTGTTTTTTCAAGATAGCATCGTATCGTTTGGTATCGCTTAAGACCTTGATGGCTTCTTTGACTTCGTCATCATTCCGCAAGGACATCCTGACTTGGCCTTCCACATTGTACATTCTGGAGGCAAATTCTTTTTCAATCTCGCTAATGATAATTGATTTGCTTTGGGAAAGATCTAAGGCTTTCTTTTTCTGAATGGCGAGTTCCATGGTTTTGATTTCGTTGTCGAAAGCATGCTTTAGTCCGTCCTTCTCTTCTTGTTCTTTTAGCTGATTCAAAAGCTTTTCGCTTTCGGTCTCGTAGTGAAAATTAGTGGTTTTCAAGAAGTTCAAGAAATCATTAAACTGAGTAAAGTGATATAATTCGAGTGAGTCCATTTTTTCCCCACTATTCACCATTTTGGTTACATAATCAAAGATGACAAACTGCTTTTTTAATTCTTTGATGATGGGTAAGTCGGTTTTAGCTTCCAGCTTAATGTCCGGCGCAATTCCGCCACCATCCAAAACCGGGCGACCATTTTTGGTATGAAATACAGCCCTTTCGGAATCGGGAATATGAATCGGTTCCCCATTATTGTCATACTCTACACTTTGAATGCAACGCTTGCTCGGGATATAGTACTTAGCGGTCGTCAGCTTGACTTTGGAGTTGTAGCCTAGGTCTTTGGTATTTTGAACCAAGCCTTTGCCGTAAGTCCGTTGTCCGATAATAACGCCGCGATCCAAATCTTGGATGCTGCCGGAGACAATTTCTGAAGCGGAAGCGGAGTTTTTGTTGGTCAAAATCGCTAAAGGAATCTCTAGGTCGGTAGGATTGCCCCGAGTCATGTAGGTTCGATCCCATTCAATAACTTTGCCTTTGGTGGTCACGACAAGCACATCTGAAGGCTCAAATATATTGACAATGTCCACCGCTTCAGACAATAATCCGCCCCCGTTTCCACGCAAGTCAAGGACGAGCCCCTTCATGTTGGGGTTGGATGATTTTAAGTCGTGAAATGCTTTTTTGATATTTGCAGCGGCATTTCGGGAAAAGACAGTGAGTGAGATGTAGCCTATATCGCCCGGCAACATTCCTGAAAAGGGCACATTCTTGACATCGACATCTTCCCGGGTGATGGTTAATTTTTGGACTTTATTATTTGTTTTTTTGACAGTCATCTGAAAAGATGTGCCCGGTACACCTTGAAAAACAGGCAGTAAATCATCGGCTTTTCTGCCATCGGTGGGCTCACCATCTATTTTGGTGATAATGTCCCCCGGTACAAGTCCTGCCTTATCGGCCGGCCCGTTTTTGATAACAGAAACCACCAATAGGCGATTTTGAGCATCCTTGACCTCGGCACCGATACCATGAAACTTTCCTTCCGTATAATATCTATAGCCTTCTATATCTGTTTCAGAAATATAGTTGGTGTAAGGATCCAAGGAAGCCAGCATGGCATCGACTCCTTTACGCATTAATTCGGAAGGATCCAAATCGTCCACATAGTAAGTATTGACTTCCTTGTACAGGTTGGTAAAAATTTCTAAATTTTTAGCAATTTCGTAGTATTTGCCCTTGTCAGAGCTGAAACTAGCCAAAAGAAAAAATCCCCCGACTAGTGCAAAATACTTTAAACGCAATAGTTGTCTCATCTTTTATAGATGTTTTAGCTCGGAGCATTATGCTCCAATAGTGTTTATAAGTTGTGTTGTTACACCAAGAGTGTGAAAAGACTGTTATTGTGCAAACAGTCCAAATAGAGGGGATTATAAGGTTATTGACCACAAACTAACGAAAGTCATCGTGCATCTGTTGTCTTAACATTATAACAGTCTCTAAGCAAAATTCAAACCATATAGAAAAAACACTATTTGTTTTTGGAGTTATTAATTTGGGTCTTGCTTTCGCAAATTTAGAGTATTATTAGCGGAATAAACAATATATCGCTGCATTTTAACGGAAAAAAATGGGAGTGGTCTTGTAGAAAACAATTTATAGGGAATAAACGTACTATCTATTCCGTAGGAAAAAAAGTGAAAAAAACAAACAAAACGGGCTAATTATCCCTAAAGATATTACCTTTGCATCACTTTTTTGTATTTTCAAACAACATAATCGTCTAAACCATATAGACAATGGCAGCAATTACTCGAATTCGACAATATTTTTGGCTCTTAGTAGTCCTCATGGTTCTAGCCTTGGTGAGCTTTATTTTTACCTCCAATAATAATGGCTCGGGGCGGGGAAGCAATAAAACTACTATCGGAAAGGTCAATGGGAAAAAAATAGATTGGCGGAAATTTCAAAACGCCGAAAATATCTTATACAAAGGCGCTAGTGGTGACTTTCTTGGTAGAAGAGCCTACTTATGGAACTACTTTGTAGAAGATGCTATCGTCTCCGATGAAGCAGAAAAACTTGGGCTTGGTGTCAGTAATGAAGAACTCAATGAGCTTCAGTTTTCTAAAGACCGTAGAAATTTGAGCGAGGTCATTGTCCAAAGGTTTACAGATCAACAGACTCGTCAATTGGATCAAGCAAAGTTAGGTGAGATTAAAAAGCTACTTCTAGACGGTACTCTCAATGAAGATTACAAGGCCTATTGGGCTTACCAACAAAAAGAGATTATAAAAAGTAGATTGCAAAATAAAATCTCTGCGCTGGTTGGTAAAGCGGCTTATACACCCACTTGGATGGCTGAATTGGTCGGGCAAGATCAAGCCAAAAAAGCGGATATCGCTTTTGTAAAAATCCCCTATACGGCTGTTCCGGATGATCAAGTTTCGTTGACGGATGCGGACTATAGTCAATACCTGCAAAGCCATAAAGCCATTTACGAAAGAAAAGAGCCTACTAGAAAGTTGGCTTATGTAATCTTTGAAATCAAACCTACGGCACAAGATTCTGCTGCACAAAGAGCAGAAATGGCAAAGCTTGGTAATGACTTTGCGAGTTCTTCTAATGATAGTCTATTTATCCTGCGGCAAGGCGGACAGTGGAATAGTGCGTACCTGACGGAAAAACAGTTGCCCAAAAATATCGCATCCAGCCTGTTGACCCAGCCTATTGGGTCTGTAGTCGGTCCTTATATTTCCGGTAGTAATTATGCCGTGACAAAAATTTTAGACCGTAAGGTGATTCCTGACTCAGTTCGTTCCAGACATATTTTGATTTCTGCAAAGGATCAAGCCGGTTATAACGCTGCTTATCAGACCATTGATAGTTTGAAAAATCTAATCGAAACGGGAAAGGCTGATTTTGCAAGCCTTGCGGCAAAGTTTGGGCAGGATGCGACCAAAACGAAAGGGGGGGATCTCGGTTATGCCGGCCCCAACCAAATGGTGAAGCCGTTTAACGACCTGATCTTCTTCAAAGCAGAAAAAGGCAAATTGTATATTGTGAGTACAAGATTTGGGGTGCACCTAGTGGAGGTGACCGGAAAGAAATTTGATAATAACCAAACCGGCGTGAAGATTGGGACTGTCTCTAAGCTGATTGCACCGAGTGAAGCTACGCAAACAGCTGTGGAAAATACTGCGAATCAATTTGCAAGAACCAACTCCACGGTAGATGCTATGAAGGCCGCTGCCGAAAAAGATCCAAAAATTAAGTACCAAGAATCAAACCTGTTAAAGGAAAATGATTACTTTATCAATGGCCTAGGCTCTAACCAAACTTCGAGAAAGTTTGTAAAGTGGGCCTTTGATTCAGGTACTTCTACCGGAGAAGTCAATCCTAATATTTATTTGTTTAAAGCGCCTGCCGGATTCTACTCCGATAAAGCCGTGGTCGGTGGACTAAGGGCTAAGGTCAAGCCCGGTTTGCCTCCTGTGGACGTAATGAAGGATCAATTGAAACCGTTGGTGATGGCAGAGAAAAAAGGGGGCATGATTGCTGACCAAATCAAATCATTATCAGATTTGAACAGTATTGCGGCCAAATATGGCGTACAAGTTGATACCGCCAATAATGTTGCTTTTGCCGGTTCCTTTATTCCCGGTGTAGGCCAAGAGCCCAAAGTTATCGGTGCTACCTTTAATACGGCGCTAAATGCAGTTTCTACTCCGATTGTAGGTAAGGGTGGAGTGTTTGTCATTCAGCCGATTCGTTTTGCACCTTCTAACACGCCGCCAAATATAGAGCTTGTAAGAAATCAACAAGATGGAAGCTTTGCTTCACAAGCCAAAAACTTATTGATGGAGGGATTGAAGAAAAAGGCTGATATTTCTGATCAGCGCTCTACTTTCTATTAATTGGGTGAGTAGCAGCTTACAAAAAAGGGACTCCATTCACTTTGGAGTCCCTTTTTTGGTACCGGCGGTTTCAACTATCGCCGGTTATATGCCCCTTATCATTTAGGGTGTTTAGTTTTACACTAAGATTACACTAAGCCTTCTTCGTGCCGTCTGCGTGGTCAGTCAGCCACGTTAGATTTCCAAATAGGAAACTGCTGCTATTACACCGGATTATCAGGCTTGTGATTTTTTTTGAATCCATAGGGGCAATGTTTGCAGCCATTGCCACAACATTTGCCCCGCTTGCGCAAATAAGCTTCTGTGAATACTTTATAGCCGTTTTTGTCAAGATAATAGTCTATCCCTTCGACAAGGGCAGATTGCCAGTCAAAAAGGTCGTCAAGCTCATTTTTTTTATTTCTCTTCATCTTTGATGCCTGACGGTTTAACGGTATTTCGGTGTAATGGTTTAGTTGTGATACGCTCTCAGGGTAAACAAAAGAAAGTTTTATAATATGGAGTGCAGCCGGGTTTTGTCCCCATTGACCCTTTTCGATTATTTGTAATGGGCGTAAGTTTCTAGGAAAAAATGCGGCTAAAGCCGGTCTCCTGCTTAGTTTTGGCCCGTCAGCTAAAGCAGACGGTAAAAGCTAAAGCAGACGGTAAAAGTAAAAGTTGATATTCCGGGAAAAGTCCAAATTTCTTGGCTTTATCTGCCTTGCTGTAAGTTTAACCGACGAAGCAGAAGCAAAACTCTTAGGGGCTTTAGCCCCATTGACTGACTAAATACCAAAGTCTAGTAAGTGCTAATTTTTCGTAACTGTTTAGGTGCTCCTATTTTAAGGCAAAAAATAGGCATTTTTGTGTATGTTGAAGCTACAATTTTTGAAGCGTAGCTGGGCTACGTGAGAAAATTTTAGCAAAAACAGGCGCAAAAAGGGC
>JALVCY010000671.1 GCA_027009605.1 Saprospiraceae bacterium | reverse complement strand
AGCCGAAGATGCCATCAAAGGCGCTATCGAAGATTACAAAGCTAAAAATGTAGAAGAGTAGTTTTGATTTGCTCATCCAATCCTTTCACCCTTAACCTTTCACCCTTAACCAATAATGATATATATTTCAGACATAGCGAAGGATAAATTAGAAGCCCTAAAAAAGGAAACCGGCCTAAACGGTGATTATTTCTTGCGGGTCAGTGTGGTGAGTGGTGGTTGCTCCGGTCTGTCCTACAAAATGGACTTTGACAATGTCCCCCAAGAAGGAGACGAAGTCTTTGAAGACAAAGGTGTCAAGATTGTGACCGACGCCAAGAGCTTTTTGTATCTTTTTGATACCACTTTGGATTATTCCGGTGGTCTAAATGGCAAGGGATTTTACTTCAATAATCCTAATGCTTCCCGCTCTTGTAGTTGTGGCGAGAGCTTTGCGCTTTAATTTCACAGACCCCACTTCAAAAATCTTAAATCGTCAATCGTTATTCTTAACTTCACTTAGCGGTAGCCATTCCAACAGAATTAAGAGTTAAGAATCCAGATATAAGAGTTGAGGAGTGAAATCTGGGCAGCAGCACATCAAAAATCTTAATTCGTATATCGTCACTCTTAACTCCATTTTAGCGGTAGCCATTTCAACAGAATTAAGAGTTACAAATGCAGATATAAGAGTTGAGAAGTAAAATCCCTACAACCCTTAATAAAACTGGAACAATTTTTGGCAGTTTAACAAAAAACGGCTTATCTTTGCTGTCCGTTAAATTGGTGACGTGGCCGAGTGGTTAGGCTGGGCTCTGCAAAAGCTCCTACAGCGGTTCGAATCCGCTCGTCACCTCTACTTCTAAAAGCGATATTCCTTCCGGAATGTCGCTTTTTTTGTATCGGATTGCTAAGCTGAGCCGAAAACAACACACAAAAAATCGACATAAACACTATCCTGTGTATAAAATTTTTCCAAAATGGATCGCTAAGCTTGGAGCGCAGCGGAAAGATTGGTGAGCCAAAAATACCGCACAGAAGATCAACAATAGCACTATCCCCTGTATAATTTTTTTTCGCAAATGCCAAGCAAAGATAATACTTTCAGTTTGGTTTTAGTGCGAACGGTTTGGCTCACCAATCTCTCTACCATTTTTCCGACTTCGCCGCAAAAATACCAGAGAGCTTAGCGATCCGATGAGCGGACGTTTGAATCGCTAAGTTCGGAGTGCCACCGTTACAGAATCTTAAAAGTAGTCCGACGATTAGCCTGATGTTCTTCTTCCGTGCATTTACTACACACGCAACGGACGGCCGGCTGGGACTTTCCATAACCGCGAGCCACCAACCTAGTGGCATCCACCCCTTTGGAAATCAGATAGGCGATGGCACTATCTGCTCTTTTTTGCGAAAGCTCCCGGTTATATTTCTCGCCACCGCGGCAATCGGTATGTGAAGCCAATTCTATTTTGATGTTAGGATTTTCGAGCAGCATCGTGGCGAGTTTGTCAAGGGATGGTTTGGCATCATCGCGGATATCCCATTTATTGAAGTCGTAATAGATATTTTCCAGACGGATTTCCTTGTTTTTGAAAATCTTGTCCAGCACCAGCTCCAACTCATAATGCTGCACCGGATTTTCCGGGTCTTGCCCAAATCCCTTGGAAGAATACGTCACCGTGCTCTTCAAAAATCCGGGCTTAGAACCGGTAAAGCTGTAATCCTTGTCTTTGCCCAACTCAAACTCATATTCTCCATATTCATTGGTAGAGACCGTTTGGGTCTTTTGACCGTCAAAAACAGTTAGAGATACATTGGCTAGCGGCTTGCGCCCCAATAATTTGCTGGACGGGTTCTCCGAATCGGCATAAATCTTCTCTAGGGAAATAACTTTTAAGAAGTTTTTGTAAGTGATTTCCTTGGGTTGGGGGATGGGCGGTTTGGGGACGACCTTCTTGCGAAAAAAGAGAAGGTCATCATTGCCGTTTCGGTTAGAAGACAAGTAGCCTTCTTTCAAAAAATCCTTTCCGTTTCCGGATTGGGTAACAATCAACCCAAAATCATCTCCCGGAGAGTTGATTGGTGATTTTAGGTTCTTGGGGGGAGTCCATTGGTTGACCCCTGTTTTGGTGGATTTGAAAATGTCTAATCCGCCCATTCCCCCCAAATAATTAGAAGAAAAATACAAGGTGTCCGCTTCTAAAGTGGGAAATACTTCATCGCCTATCGTGTTGATGATGCGGCTGAGCAACTGGGGAGATGACCAACCGGTATTCGTCCTTTCGGAAAAATAAAGGTCATATCCACCCCAACCATCCTTGTGATTGGAAGAGAAATACAGCGTATTGCCGTCTTTGGATAGAGCCGGATGGATATAATTGGTTCCTTCTTCTTGAAAGGCAATAGGAATCGGAGCCGACCAATTGGAGCCATCCCATTTGCAGGAAAATAGCCGGCAATGAATCGCCTGATCATCTTCTTGGTCGCAGCGGGTAAAAATCAATTCACTAAAATCCTGATTAAAACACAACGGCCCTTCGTTAAAAGGCGTATTGAGACCCGCATCAAAGGGGGAGACGACGTTTTCTTTTTCAAGAAACAAGTCCGTGTATTTGCGACCGGTCCAAGCATAGTTTTTTTCGCCGGTAGCTTGATTTCTATCGGAGACAAAGACCAATTGCCGGTCTCTGAAAATAGCCGGTGCATAATCATTGCTGGAGGAATTAAAATCAGGCCTTTCGATGGTAATGCCTCGTTTCTTTTCGGTTTTGAGCCAGTCGATGGCATCTTGGCAGGCGTTGATTTCGCGTCGATATTCGTAGGGGCTGCCAATCTCGCGGCCCAATTCTTGGAAGGCCATCATGGCCATTTCGTAGTCTCCTTTTTGTTTTAGCGCAAGCGCCTGAGCCTTGAGCGCATCCGGGCCATAACTTTTGGCGTAAGCTTTCGCAAACCAATCCGCCGCCGGAGCCGGTTGTCCTGTGATTCGATAAGATTCCCCCAACATGTAGGCGATTTTACCCTTTTTAGCGGGCGATTTGGCCTTATTGTATTCTTTTTGAAGATAGGGAATGGCGATAGCATATTGTTTTTGCTGAAAAGCCGTCTGCCCATCACGAATCTTAATGGTGTAGGCACACGCTTGCGCAAAAAGAGAAATCAAAAGTAAAAACCAGGCAAATTGCTTCATAATCGGGGAATATCTAAGGTCAAAGATAAGAAAACTTAAGTTTTGACATAGGTTTAACGGTATAAACGGTAAAACTGTACACCGTTAGTTAATTTTGGGACTGCGGGTAAAAGGTTAAGAGTCAAAGGCTTACAAAAAAAATAAAACCATTCTATCCTTTGGATGATGGCGCAAACCTACCCAAAGAAAACAAAAAGTCTTTGAAAAAGAATATGCTTTCTTTTCTCTACTGGGTTATATTTCAATAACCACAGGCTTTTCTAACTGCCGAAACTTGAGTTAAAGAATAAACCACTACATCCGACTTTTGGGAGTAGGGTTATAGTTGGAAATAGTTGAATGGGTGTTTTTTTGCGTTCCCAAAACGCATATTCTAAAAACGAAAGCACTGGTAATCAATTGTTTTTCATAGAGTTAAAGTTTGGGGATTATGTATATAGGTTAAATCTTTGTAAAGAAAGCTTAAAATATGGGCAAAACCAGCTCTTTTTTGTTACCTTTGCCGGCGAAAAATACTTTTCACTCACCAAATTTCTTTCAAACATGAAATTGATTTTTACTTCACTGCTTATTTTTGGGCTTAGTGTGATTGGGTTTGCACAAGGCTCCATCTCCGGCAAAATACTGGAAGCCGGTACCGGAGAAGGTTTAATTGGAGCTTCTATTCAGTTAGATGGGCCCAAAACTACGGGTACCGTTACGGATTATGATGGTAGCTTTAGTTTTAGTAATTTGCCCAAAGGCGAATACAAGCTTACTGCCTCTTACATCGGATTTACGACTATCGAAAAAAACGTTTCCGTCACTTCCGGAAATATTGACTTAGGAACCATTACAATGGAAGAAGACCAATACAGCCTTTCTGAAGTACAAGTGGTCGCTGACTATGTTGTCGAAAGACGTACACCCGTAGCCGTAGCTACACTGAACAAAGAAAAAATTGAAGCTACTTTGGGGTCTCGCGATATTCCTATGATGATGAACATGACGCCCTCCGTGTATGCTACCGAGCAAGGTGGTGGCTCCGGAGACTCTCGTATTAATGTACGTGGTTTTGACCAGCGAAATGTGGCCATCATGGTCAACGGTGTGCCGGTGAATGATATGGAAAACGGCTGGGTTTATTGGTCCAACTGGGATGGTATCGGTGATGCTACCGAATCCGTTCAGTTGCAACGTGGATTAAGTGCCGTTAACTTGGCGACTCCTTCCATCGGTGGAACCATGAATATTGTAACTAGCCCTGCCAACAAGAAAGCAGGTGGTTCTGCTAAGTTTGAAGTAGGTTCGGGTGGTTTCTTGAAGGCGACTTTGTCCGGTAATAGTGGACTCATCAACAATAAGTTTGCCGTAAGTGCCAGTGCTGTCCGCAAGGTAGGTAAAGGAATTGTCGATAAAACTTGGACGGATGCTTGGGCTTATTATTTGGGTACTTCTTTTGTGATTAACAAAAATCATAAATTAGAGCTTTTTGGAATGGGCGCTCCACAGCGTCACGGACAAAACCTTTATAAGCAAAATATTGCTGCTTATGGACATGAATTTGCCAGAAGCTTTGAAGACTATGATGTGGCCGCTTTTAATAAGTTTCCGGAAGCCAATGATTCTTTGGCTTCTTCTCCTAGATTTTATAACGAAAACTGGAACTATGTCTCTGAAAGCTATGACGGAAAGCAATTTTGGAATGGTAAAGAGCATGATAGATACGACAAGAAGTTTATTAATGAAAGAGAAAATTTCTACAACAAGCCTTTGGTCAATTTGAACTGGTATGCGAAGTTTACACCTAAAATGAGCTTATATACTACTGCGTATTGGTCTGGTGGTAAAGGTGGTGGATCCGGTACCATGGGTAAGATGAAATATAACTATCACGTAGGCTATCCTAGCCCATCAAGAATTGTTGATTGGGATGCGACTATTGCCAGCAATAAAGCCAATGGCGCTGCTAAAGGAATCCTAAGAAACAGTAGAAATAACCAAAATACCATTGGTGCCATCTCTAAATTGAAGATGAAATGGAACGATAATGTCAAATCTACTTTCGGTATTGATTGGCGGACTGCAAAAATTGACCACTTTAGAGAAGTGAGAGATTTGTTGGGGGGGACTCATTGGGTCAAAACTTCTGATGAATTTCACCCTAACCAAAACGTAGGTCTTGGAGATAGAGTGGCGTACAATTTTACCAATACAGTAGATTGGCTTGGTGGCTTCGCTCAAACAGAGTATAACGCTGACCAATTTTCAATCTTTGGGATGATTGGAGTTTCTACCATCAAGTACTCTTACTTAAATCACTTTAAGAAAGATAGTAATGGTGAAGAAAAATCCGTAGTCACCGATCCGATTAAAGGATTGCAGGTAAAAGGTGGTGGAAATTATAGAATTTCTGACCAAGTTAACGTATTCGCTAATGTCGGTTACGTGAGTAAAGTACCTATTTTTGATGCGGTTATTGATGATGGTTCAGGCGAAAAAGCAAAGAATCCACAAAATGAGAAGTTTTATGCCGGAGAAGCAGGTGTAAACTTTTTTACCCCGGACAATAAGATTCAAGCTCGTTTGAGTGGCTATTATACCAGTTGGTTAGACAGGACTAAGAGTTTCCCCATTAATGAGCAAGACGGTTCGACAGATAGAGTCTATGTGACCGGTATGAACCAGTTGCATACAGGTATTGAGTTGGATATAAATTATAAGCCGGTGGATATGCTTGAGTTGGCTTTGACAACTTCTTTGGCCACGTGGAAAAATACCAATGATGTGTCCGGTAGCTACCGTACTTTCGATTCTGTTTATATCGACAAAACCTACAACTTCTATGTGAAGGACTTATTGGTGGGAGATGCACCACAAAATCAATACGTGCTTTCTGCTACTGTTTTTCCTGTGGAAGGTCTTTCTGCGCAAGTATTGTGGAGCTATTACTCCAAGTTCTATGCACAATGGGATCCATTCTCTCGTACAGATGAAGCAGACCGGGCGCAAAGTTGGAAGATGCCTAACTACTCTTTGTTGGATATGCACTTGAGCTACAAAGTAAAATTAGGTTCTACAAAATTGAAGATTTTTGCTCACGGCTTTAATTTGCTGGACAAAATGTATGTTTCTGATGCCAGAGACAATAGTAAGTATAATGCTTACAGGGATTCAAATAAAAAGATTGTGAATCCGCATAAAGCAGATGCAGCAGAAGTATATCTAGGTTCTCCTAGAAAGTTTACACTTGGTGTTAAAGTGGACTTCTAAAATACTGCTCATTGATTAAGAGTATGGGGCTTGGTCACACCGACCAAGCCCTTTTTTATGAAAACTTTAAGACTTCCTGACCGTAAATCAAGCAATACAAGCCTTTTTTTAGGGTTTTATTCCTAACTTTGTAACTGTTTAGGTGTCCCTATTTTTACAAAAAAAATACGTAACTGTTTAGGTGCCCCAATTTTTAGATAGAAAATAGGCATTTTTGTGGATGTTGAAGCTACAATTTTTGAAGCGTAGCTGGGCTACGTGAGAAAATTTTAGCAAAAACAGGCGCAAAAAGGGC
>JALVCY010000670.1 GCA_027009605.1 Saprospiraceae bacterium | reverse complement strand
TGGTGCCGACCATCAAAAAAATAGCCGCCGGTTTTTTGTCCAAAATCACATCTAACCTAGCCAATACGCCGGCCGCATAATCGCCCGAAATACCCCGGTTTTTGTGCCGGCTATCTCCAAACAATTCGCTCCATTCTCCTTTCTCAGTCAGGCTGTCCCCAAGCCAAATTATATCTTTGTGCGTGCCTTTCAAGACCCCAAACAAGCTTTTTCTATTTTCATAAATCCCTGACAATCCCTTGTGCCGCAACCGGTAAAAAGTAGCATCCCATCCCCCCAAGCGCTGTACCGCCCACCATCCGATGCCCATCGCTAAAACATTGAAAATCAATGATATCCAAAGGATGTTTTTTGCGAAAGCGGTCATTTTTCTTTTTTCAAAACTTCATCAATATCCACATCCACTGTATGCTCCGTATGCTTAAAATTTTTGTTGGGGTCTTTCATCTTAAACAAGCCCGTCAGTTGCTTCCACACAAACGACGGCAAACTCCACACCACTTCCCAAACTTCTTTGGGCGCTTTCGCCAACTTCAAAACCAAAAATATATTCAACACAAATACCAATACCGAACCCCACAACGCCAAACCAACCGCCGGAGCAATCAATAAACCCAAAGCCCCAAAGGCCAAGGAGCCAAACATCAAAATAAACATCGGCGGAGAAATCGTAATCAATCCAAACAAAATCTGATTCCAACTAAATCCTAAAAGCCCCCGACGCAAAATCCCCAAGGAGTTGGGTACATTCTGAAAATAAGAAAACAACCACCGGCTACGCTGCGTCTCCACTTGTTCGCCTGTCGTCACTTTTTCGTCATAGACGATGGCATCCAAGGCATAGACTATTTTTTCGTTGCGGCGAAGCAAGAAATTTTGGAGAATCTTATCTTCTTGGAGCATTTTTTTCCATTGCTCCTTGCCCGCCTGAATATCTTTGCCTTGCAGGTACGCCCAATACAAATCCGTCTTTACAGCCATTCCGGACCCCGAAATCACAGAAGAAGAACCAATTAAATAAGGCGCATACCGGTCTATATGATTTTTATAAAACTCACCTAAAGCATCTGCTTTCGCAAATTTAGTATTTAGGTTTTTGGCAGTTCGTTGTCCTTGGATGGAGCGATGCCCGTGCTGTGCGTAGAAATTGATAATCTTAAAGAAATCAGGATGAGCCAAATTATCCGCATCAAATACCGCCGTATAATCATGCGCCCGGACAAAACGTTCCATGGCATAAATGATGGATTTGGCTTTGAGCCGCAAAGGCGGATCCGGAAAAAAGACGGTTAATTTTTCGTGTTCAAAGTTCCAATCGGAAGGGTCACACTCGTCGGCGACCAAATAGATATGAAGCCGGTCATATTTTTGCTCCAACAGGGACTTGACCAAGCCTTTGGCTATCTTCACATTCTTGTAGGCGGTAATGATGACACCATAATCGTAGGACTCATCATTTTTCTTTTTAGGGTTGAGCTTTTCGCTACCAAAAATAGCCGCAAAAATCGTCGTCCAAAACGGCAAAAGCAGGAAAAAAGACAAAATCCCCGCCATAATCGAATATATCCAAACCAAAATTGTCATGATAGTTTCTTAGTTTTATTTGGGCAAATACGGGTCGCCGATTTTGTTGGGGAATAAATTCCACCAAACACCCCGATGAAAAGCTTTCATCAAATTACTTTTGCCCCGCAGCAAATAGGTCACTATATTTTTGGGGTAAGTCACCAGCCACAAAAATACAAAATATGGGATTAATGACCTAATAGAATGATTGCGACGCATAAACAAAACACGATTCCGATTAATATAAAAGACTTTTAACGGACTTTCCGGCCCGATAGTTAGGCTTTCTTTGTGATATATCTTAGTGGTGGGGACGACAAAGATTTGATACCCGGCCTTTTTGATTTGGGCACACCAATCCAACTCTTCGTAATACAAGAAAAAATCTTCCGGCCAAGCCCCTACTTCATCCACCACCTTTCGGGGCACCATCATCGCCGCACCATGCGCATAAGCAGTCGATTGGGGCGTATCAAACTGCCCCCGGTCTATTTCTTTTTCTCCGATGGTCTGATTGCGTCCCGTCCATGCGCTCAATTCGGTCGTACCCGCATATTGTATGACATCGGCCGCCCCTTTCTCCCCTTCCGGAAAATAGCAAATCAAGGGACTCACAGCGCCTACTGTTGGATTTTCCGCAAGGAATTGGGCTAAATTTTGCGCCAGCGACTCCGTCAACTCGGTATCGTTATTCACAAAAAATAAATAATCCCCTTTACTGGCATCGACCCCCAAGTTATTGGCTTTCGCAAAACCGAGATTCCCCCCGGATTGGATATAAATCACTTCCGGAAATTGCTTGCGCAAAGCCTCTTGTGGATCGACTTTGGACGCATTATCCACCACAATAATTTCAAAGGGAATCTTAGTCGTGTCATAGATGGATTGAATCATCTCCAAGGTGACTTCCAATTGATTAAAGTTAACGGTAATAAAACTGACCTTTGGATTGGACATTAGCTTATCGGTTTTTTGCTTAATAGCCTCTACTTTTACACTAAAATCGTGCAAATGTACTGATTTTTAGGATGGTATTTGCATGGGATTTGGATTTCCTACAAATTTGGAAGGAGGCGGACTCGTAAGGATTCACACTTGGGGCAAAGCAAAGGGGAAGCAAAACGCTCCCCCTTTTTTATCATTTATACCCAAAGGGTCTTATTCGCCTTTTTGCAGCATAGCCGGCAAAGTCTTGGCAATAATTTTCATATCTGTCCAGAAAGAGCTGGAATTGGCGTATTCGATGTCCAAATTGATTCGCTCTTCATTGCTTACATTCACCTTGCCCCCTTTGGCGACCTGCCAAAGTCCGGTCAAACCGGCCGGCGCAATAAAACGAGCCGCCCATTCATCCTTGGTCAATTGCTCAGCTTCATACAAGGGAAGCGGGCGATTACCGACAATAGACATATCTCCTTTCAAGACGTTAATCAATTGGGGCAACTCATCAATACTGGTTTTTCTGATGATCTTACCAATAGTCGTCACTCTAGGGTCATTTTTTAACTTCACAAAGACAGCGCCCTTTTCGTCGCCTTGATAATTATTCAAGTGAGCCAAATCTTTGATTTTTTTATCTGCATCTTGCGCCATGGAGCGGAATTTGATAAAATCAAACACTTTGTATCCGGTACCGGCTCTTTTGGACAAGTAGAAAACATCTCCTTTAGAAGTCAACTTAATGGCCAAAGCAACCACCAACAGTAATGGGCTAAGAACAATCAATACAGCCAAAGAAAAGACAACATCAAAGACTCTTTTTCCGAAAGGAATCTTATATTCTGTGGCCGAAAATTGATAATCTAAATCTTTATGAACCTTAAAGTCATGCAAAAAATCAACTCTGGACTCTAATTTTAACCAATCGACAGGCTCCACATAACAGTCATCAAGCCCCTTGAGCATCAGATTTTTGCGATCAATTGTTGTCCAACCGGGCGCAATGGCAATGACCGGAATATCCACCAACTCGGCATCATGGCGCAAAGCCTGCAAAAACCGGAAGTCATCTTTTTCGACGGTGGGCAAATCAATTAAAATCGTGTAAACATCGTCTGCACCTTCAGATTGAAGGAAGCTCAGACATTCTAGGGGGTGGAGAAATTCCAAGATGGATCTACCTTCTTTTTCAATCAACTCATGATTCTCAATAAAAGAATCAGCAGAAATAGGGAACCCAACCATAAGTACCTTGGAAAGGATTCCGTCCCTTTCATGGTTCAATTTGTTCATGGTTTGTAAGTTTTTGTTCAAATAAAGTGTTGTTTCGTAAAAAATGGGTAGGTTCTTGTATGTATTTATTTCTTCAACCGTGCGGTCAGCTTAGTCAGTAACTGCGGCTCTTCCGGTACTTGCTCGGAAGCCGGTGCTTTATCATCAAGGATGGTCTTCACGATACTGTTCAGCCTTACGGGATCAAAAGGCTTAGTTAAATACGTATTTACGCCTAAAGCGTTGCATTCGTCCATGGTATCTTCCGAGTCATCACCGGAAATAATCACCACCGGAATGTCTTGAAAAAATCCAGATTTTTTGATTTGAGCTAAAAACTCCAAGCCGGAAAGGCGCGGAATATCTAAATCCAACAAAATCAAGTCCGGAAAATTAGCATTAACCAGCCACTGCATCGCAGAAAAACCATCTGCAAAACCAATCACTCTATACTCTTTTTTTAGGAAAGACCCAAGAAGAAAGCGAATACTTTCTTGGTCATCAATAATCAAAACTGTTTGGTCTCCGTGTTTCATTTTACCCAATTAAGTTAAACATTTTCACAGCACAGGCTTAACTCATAGTACACTCTAACAATAAAGGGTAACTCAAGAATCGGCCATACATTATAAAAATGCGAGGGATTTAAAATGTAATCGGAGGGTTGAAAGCAGACATAACATATCCGCCTTGTGTGCACAAAGGTAATTGGTTTTTTTTTAAGATTCCACAAAATGCAAAGGTTCTTAACACATTCTTAAAGATATTTTTTCTTTTGATACGATGTCACAAATGAAATTTTGTGTAAATAAAGCGATTCTTAAGGAAAAAGAACTCCTTACTTAGTTAGGTGTTACTCGTTGATAGTCCCAAAGTGCCCCTAAAATAAACCCATTACATCGCAAGAATACATTCTCAGCAAAATGCAAGCATATTTTTCACAAATTTATAGACAAACCATTTCGACTTACGTATATGTACGGTAGAATCCACTATATTTGCACACAATCAATCATTTAGATATCGCTTTATGAGCGCATTTTTGTTTTGGACATTCCTTTTCATTGTTTTCTATGCCTACTTTGGGTATGGTATCCTACTCTATATTTTGGTCAAAATCAAACGACTTTTCACCAAGCCTACATCTTATAACAAAGATTATACTCCGGAGGTGACTTTTGTTACGGCGGCCTACAATGAAGAAGACTGGATTGAAGAAAAAATCCAGAATTGCCTGAATTTTGACTATCCTAAGGATAAAATAACTTTCTTTTTTGTCACAGACGGGAGTTCGGACTCCACGCCTTCCATTATCGAGAATTATCCTTTTCCGGAAGGTACCCAATGGAAATTGCTCCATAAACCGGAAAGAAAAGGCAAAATTGCAGCCGTCAAACGCATCATGCCGATGGTTCAAACGCCTATCACTATCTTTACGGATGCCAATACGGATGTCAATCGGGAAGCCATCAAAATGATGGTTCGCCACTTTCATGATGACCGGGTCGGTGCCGTTGCCGGCGAAAAAAAGGTCAAAATTGGAGAAAAAGCTTCCGCCAAAGCCGGAGAGGGTATCTATTGGAAGTATGAATCCTTCTTAAAACGACTGGATTCGGAATTTCATACGGTGGTCGGGGCCGCCGGCGAGTTGTTTGCCATCCGCACCAGCTTGTATAAGCCCGTTCCCCAAAATGCCATCGTCGAAGACTTTGTCATGACCATGGGCATCGCCGCCGAAGGAAACCGGGTCGTCTATGAGCCTAATGCCTACGCCGAAGAAGGCCAATCTGCTTCCATCGCGGAAGAACTCAAACGAAAAATCAGAATCGCCGCAGGCGGTATTCAATCCATTATATGGCTTGCGCCCCTGTTAAATCCATTCCGACACGGCTGGTTGACCTTCCAATATGTCTCTCACCGGGTATTGCGCTGGACGTTGGCTCCTTTGGCCTTACCTTTTATTCTTCTCTTGAATATCCGGCTTGCGCAAAATCAGGGCGGTATCTATACTTGGATCTTGTATGCCCAAATCGCTTTTTATGCTGCCGCCGCTCTAGGCTGGCTCCTAGAAAAAAAGCATATCAAAATCAAAGCACTTTTTATACCTTTTTATTTCTGTATGATGAATTATGCGATGTTTAAAGGATTTTTTAGGTTTTTGAAGGGGAATCAGAGTGTGGTATGGGAGAAGGCTAAGCGGAGCGTTTAGGGGGCTTTGGGCTTGGTCTTTGGTCTTTGGTGGGTATTTGTTTGGGTTTTTACTTCATTATTCGACATTCGGGATTCTACATTCGATATTCTGCTAGTTGAGAAAGTTGAAGAAGTTGAGACGTTCGCCTTCGGCTCTCTAGGTTGAGAACTCGTCCTATGGACTTCGTGGTTGAGTGCTTCGCAGGTTGAGATGATTTGGGCTTTTGTTTGGGATTTTACTCATTATATGATATTTGGATTTCTGTTTGGGTTTTTAGTTGAAGAAGTTGAAGAAGTTGATTCGCTCGCAGGCTTCGCTAGTTGATTCGCTTCGCTAGTTGAGAGATTTGGGTTTTTGTTTGGGATTTTACTTCATTATTTGATATTTGGCGGTTACAAAGGTGTCGCACCTAGGGCGCTCCATCACTGCCTAGCCGTTAAACCGTAATACCGTTGGTTGCCTTCGGCGTTCAATTTGTGCTTCGCACGTTCAATTTGCCCTTCGGGCGTTCAAATGCCTTCGGCGTTCAAGGGGAACGCTCTCTTGGCTGCCTAGCCGTTATACCGTTATACCGTTACACCGTTATACCGTTACACCGTTACACCGTTATACCGTTACATGAATTTTTGGTGGGGCTATGATTTTCACAGATTTCTATGACTTCTTAGTGTTCTTAGGGCACTTAGTGGTTTCAAATCTGTAAATTTTGGTAGTCTGACTCTTTATGCGTAGCTTCGCACGTCAAAAAA
>JALVCY010000669.1 GCA_027009605.1 Saprospiraceae bacterium | reverse complement strand
ACAGAATATCGAATGATGAATAACCAATGCCGAATAATGAAATAAATGAAGCCAAGAACAAACCACTGCCGAAGCCAAAGACCAAAAGCGCCACAGGCGCGCCCCAAAGACCAAAGACACAACCATATCAACCTTGCCCAACAGCCTATCGTTCCACCGAATAAATCAAACTCAAAAACAAATACCAAACAATCACCCCCGCCATAAAATAAACAGGAGCAATCCCAATCAAAATAAGCGCTCCAATTATTAGCAAATAACGATATTTATTATTCTGCCAAGAAAAATCCTTTATCTTCAGACTAAACATCGGCAATTCGCTCACCAACAAAATAGAAAACACCAAAATAACAATAAACAAGACCCAAGGATAGGCCGGCATAAATTCCCGAAACCCTTCAGAATATTGCTGCAAAATAGTCAAACCCAAAAAAAACATGGTATTGGCTGGTGTCGCCAAGCCTATAAAGTTTTCCGTTTGGCGCGTATCCAAATTAAACTTGGCCAGCCGTATCGCAGAAAAAACAACAATCAGAAAACCAAAAAACGCCCATTTAAAAAACTCTCCCCCGCCTATATTTTGCGCAAGCAGCAACTTATAAGCCAACACACCGGGCAACAAACCAAAGGAAACCATGTCCGCCAACGAATCCAGCTCCTTGCCCATCGGACCGGAAACCCCTAAAAGTCGAGCAGCAAACCCATCCAAAAAATCTGCCACTAGAGCAATCCCTACACACCAAAGCACGAGAATTAGCCGGTCTTGAAGCGCCGCAAGAATAGCCAATGAGCCAAAAAACACATTAATGGACGTGATAAAATTAGGGATATGCTTTTTCAATTGGTCGTTTTTTTTGTAACTGTTTAGGTGCTCCTATTTTAAGGCAAAAAAATAGGCATTTTTGTGTATGTTGACGTAGGGACGCACGGCCGTGCGTGAGAAAATTTTAGCAAAAACAGGCACAAAAAGGGCATTTTTTGACCAAAATAGTGGGTACATAAATAGTTACGTATTTTTTAGGGTAAAACCTATTCTTGATGAAGGCTTGGGCTGGTCACTACTTTTCAATCTCCGCTTCGATAAAACGACCCATTTTGCTGTATTTTTCAATCCGTTTTTCAATCCGCTCATCCGGATCCATGTCGGTTAACTGGCTCAAAGCATCTTTAATGGCTTTTTTAACGGCAGTTGCGGCGGCGGCTTGCGCAAAATGTGCCCCTCCAATCGGCTCTTTGATAACCCCATCAATCAACCCAAATTCCAGCATATCTTCGGAAGTCAACCGCAACAGCTCGGCAGCAGTCTCTTTATGCTCCCAAGAGCGCCATAAAATAGACGAACAAGATTCCGGTGAAATCACCGTAAACCAAGTATATTCCATCATAAATACCCGATCCGCCAAAGCCAAACCAATCGCCCCACCGGACGCTCCTTCTCCAATAATAACAGTGACAATCGGCACCCGCAATTGAGCCATTTCAAACATGTTTTGGGCGATGGCTGCAGCCTGTCCATGCTCCTCGGCTTCTAAGCCACAAGAAGCCCCCGGAGTATCCACTAACGTAATCACCGGAAAATTAAATTTTTCAGCTAACTTCATCAGTCTCAAGGCTTTACGATACCCTTCAGGATTCGCCATTCCAAAATTTCGGAACTGGCGCTCTTTGGTGGTAGCCCCTTTTTGTTGACCGATAACAACAACTGTCTGCCCGTCAAAATTAGCCAAAAAACCCACCATCGAATGATCATCCCCATTCAGGCGATCTCCGTGTAACTCGGTAGATTTCTTAAACATTCTGTCGATATAGAAAAGCGAATAAGGCCGCTGTGGATGTCGAGACAATTGGACTTTTTGCCACGGAGTCAAATTACTGTAAATTTCTTTTTGGGTCTTTTTTATCTTCCCCTTCAATTCTTTGACGGTATCCGACATATCCACATCTCCTTTCGCACTCACTTCTTCCAGCTTTTCCATCTGCTCAAACAACCTTTCCAAAGGCTTCTCAAAATCCAAAAACACCATATTTCCCATATATTCCCATTTTTTTAGGCTTATTTCACCTATCGTTCACTCCCAATCGGCTAAAGTAGTAAAAAAGTTTTATTCCAACAAAAAAAAAGCATCTTTCGGCAAAAATTTATGGCCATCTACCCCCTGACAGTCCAACCAACCTTGTATTTACCCCGTAAATCTTTCGATCCAAAAATTACCAATTTTTTCCTATTCGGAGTCTTTGTTCAATCGTTCAAACTGTTGAGTCCGCTCCGAAAAGTCCACTTCGCTAAAAATTAAAGCACAGAACAAGATTTTATTTGGTTACGACACATAACTTTCCAAAAGTTTTAAACTTTTGGAAAGTTTTATCAAAAGACACCAAATAAAATTTTGTGGACTCCGAATGAAGCTAATAAAATTGACTTTTCGGAGTAAATTCAACAATGAGTTCACTCCAGCCGGCTCAAGATATGATTCCAAAGCTTTTCCCAAGGAATCACTTCCAGTTCAGAAGCGGCGCCCCGATAATACGGGGGCTGTTCCAATAAGCGATGATAATATTTATCCGCAAGGGATATTTGATCCACCTTAAAATCGGCCTTACTCAATTGTTGCAACAAACGGATAAAGTTAATCACCCGATGATAATCCGTAGCATTCAGCCGGTTGGCAAAGACACGCAATTGATCCACCCGGTCAGATGCCAACTCGAATTTTTTCTGCTCCAATAAGAAAAGCACTTGCACGATAATGCTATGAATAGAAAAGATTCTAAACTTCAACGGATAGAGCACCGAGTCAGCTAAGAACTTATTCAACTTAAACTTGGTTTTGGTGGTACTTTTCAGATGTGGGGCGACTTCATTGCCATCTATCATGTAAAAATAGTGCAAGTACAACTCAAATAGATACCATTTATTTTTGACGCCGGCATCCACTTTTTTGTAAGCCTTCTGCCCGACCGCCCGTTGGAAGATGCCATACGCATGATTGAGATGATCGGTCTGAATAGCCAGCAAAAAGTAGTGTTCCATCAAATCAAACCAAGCATCCGACCCTGCTTGCATTTTTTTTAAGGCCACTTCCGCCACTTTGCGCCCCGCTTCAAAGTCTTGCTTGTGGAGATAAGCACTAATTTTTTTGATATACACCGTCTCCAAGTTATCCGCTTGGTAGTAATTAGGATTTTGCTCGGCATAATCTTCGATTTTTTGGCAAGTCTCAATGACGGCATCAAAATCCCTGACCATGTGATAACGATACACCCAAACCAAGTAGCGATTATAGACCAAAACCGGAGAATCAAACATTTCCGAAAGGCTCTCCAAAGCATCACAGTAAGTGCTGATTTTTTCTTCGAGCACTTTTATTTTGGCGTAAGGCTTGGTATAGTGCATGGTGACACGCTGAAAAAACTCTTCAGAGCGGATCTCGGCATTCAAAATATCTTGATACTGCTTGCCATATTGATCATACAACTCAAAATTCTTTTCATCCCCGTTTTCAGCGGAGTACTTTCGTAAAATACGGGTGCAATTGACGATTACATCCGCAAACTTGTACTTCAGTCCCCGTTTCAGAATCTGCCGCGCCAGCAAAGCGGCGGTATCATCCGCATTATTGGCCAAAAGAATCTTGACCAATGTCCAATCCTTATTACAAGTAAAATATGCCCGGTCATAGCTCGAAGCGGCCGGGCGATTCACATCCAAAAAAAAGAGCGTATCCAACAATCTCTTGCGAAATCGAGACTTCAATTGTCGATATCGATCATCGGTCGGAGAAGCATCATATAAGAAACTTGCAGCGCCCTGATCCGTTAAAAACTTTCCGGACTGCAAAGCTTCATAAAATTCGTTAAATTTGCTTTTTTTTCGCTTTAATGTTTGCTCATCGAAGATTTCGATTTTGCTAACTCTTTTTTTGGTGACTATTTTTGAGATTTCCAGTAAACTCTTCATGGGACAAAGGTAGTAATTTAATAAAAATGATGTCACAAAATTTGCATAAAAAACACGCTTTTTTGCATATTTTTTGACCCGACACAACAAATTTTCCTAAATATGTTTGAACAAACAGAAATTCCGGGGCTTATTGTCTTTACACCTAGAATCTTTGGAGATGACAGGGGCTATTTTTTTGAGTCCTACAATCGCCGTCTTTTCCATGAAAATGGCATCCTTCAAGACTTTGTGCAAGACAATCAATCCCGCTCCACTAAAGGCGTTTTACGCGGCTTGCATTATCAAAAACCACCGCATGCTCAATCCAAGCTGGTACGGGTGACCCAAGGCAAAGTCTTGGATGTAGCCGTCGATATTCGGGAAGGCTCCCCGACTTACGGACAATATCATAGCATTATCCTTTCGGATGAAAATCAAAAGCAGTTTTTGATTCCTAGGGGGTTTGCCCATGGTTTTTTGGTCTTGAGCGATACGGCTATCTTCCAATACAAGTGTGATAATTTTTACTCCAAAGCCCATGATGCAGGCATTCGGTTTGATGACAAAACATTGAACATCGACTGGAAACTACCCCAAAGCGAGATCCAAGTCTCCGAGAAAGATGCTCACTTACCATTTTTTGGTGACCACATCAAATTTAACATTTAAAAAAATAATTATGCAAAAAATACTTGTCACAGGCGGAGATGGACAACTCGGCATGGAACTGCAAAATCTACAGCAGGAATATCCCCGGTTTTCTTTTCGTTTTACGGACTATAAGGATTTAGACATTACCGATTTGCAGGCTGTTGATCTCTATTTTTCGGACTTCCAACCGGATTATGTATTCAACTGCGCCGCTTTCACAGCTGTTGACAAGGCCGAAGAAGCCGTTGATTTGGCTTTGAAGGTCAATACGTTAGGGGCTGAAATTTTGGCAAAAGCCGCACAAAAACATCAAGCAAAACTCTTTCATATTTCGACCGACTATGTCTATGATTCCGGACAAAACACACCGTATCTTGAAGATGATGCCGCCCATCCCGGTGGAATTTATGCCATCACAAAATATTTGGGGGACAAAGCGGTACTGGATATTTTACCCGATTCGGTCATCTTTCGTACTTCTTGGGTTTATTCGGCCTATGGCAATAACTTTGTAAAGTCCATGCAAAAATATGGTACCGAACGAGACCGACTCCGAATTGTCTATGATCAAATCGGAACTCCAACCTATGCCGCCGATTTGGCAAAAGCGATGCTGGATATTGCTCAAAAGATGGAAACCGGCGTCTTAAACAAAGACAAAATCAGTGGGATTTATCATTATAGCAATGAGGGAGTGGCTTCGTGGTATGATTTTGCGATGGCGATTTTTGAGTTAGACGGGATTACTTGTGAAGTTGAGCCCATCCTTTCGAAAGAATACCCCACTCCGGCACGACGCCCTCCATTTAGCCTAATGGACAAAGGAAAATTCAAAAAGACATTTGGACTACAAATTCCCTACTGGCGCACCAGCCTTGTAGAGTGCTTAGAAAAACTGGACAAAACGAAGTAATGCTGTGTTTACTCCTAAAAGTATTCTGATGTAAAATCACTAAATTTTATTCTGTTTAAAAATCTTGTTCAATCGTTCAACTGTTCAACTGTTCAACTGAAAGCATTGATAATCAATTGGTTATAAGAATCAGTTGAACGATTGAACGCTGAGTTTGCTCCGTCGGGTGTGGTGGTTTGTTCTTGAGACCACAAAATTTTATTTGGCTACAATGCATAATGCAGCGTGGTGTCCCTCCTACGGAGCTATATTTCTACTATTTTAGTCTTTACAAAGATGTCGCCCTCTGGGGCTCAGGCTTATGTATTTCGGCTATTTTCTCTGTTGTCAGCCCCGTAGGGGCGACACCTTTGTAACAGACAATATCGCACAATACAGGAAGCCCCAGCGGGGCGACACCTTGTCTCGGTCACACTAGTTATCATAAAGAATCCAAATAAAATTTTGTGGACACAAGAACAGTCCACTACTCTCGACTTTTAGGAGTAAACTCAACGCAGAACTTGCTCCGAAAAGTCACGACAGTCAAAAATTGAAGCACACAACAAAATTTTATTTGGTTACGATACAAGAACTTTCCAAAAGTTTTAAACTTTTGGAGAGTTCTATCAAAACCAAAACTTATGGAGCGAAACCAAGAGCAAATAAAAACAAAAAAAAATAACACAAAGACTTGCACCCTATTTCAAAGATGTTTACCTTTGCACTCTCCTAATCCAAGAAGGAGGGCAAAATCAAAAAAGTTTGGTGGAGTGGGTGAGTGGCTGAAACCACCGGTTTGCTAAATCGGCGTACTTGGAAACAGGTACCGCGAGTTCGAATCTCGCCTCCACCGCATTTATTTTGGATTTATTTTCGGGGTGTAGCGCAGTCCGGTTAGCGCACCTGCTTTGGGAGCAGGGGGTCCCAGGTTCGAATCCTGGTACCCCGACTTAAGAGAGCCACGCTTTGCGTGGCTTTTTTTTTGTACTAGTACCCGTAAGGGCGAATTGTATTCGCCCCCCCCAAAAAAACATCAAATCCAATAACGAAGCAAAAAATCCAAAAGCCCACCGATTTTCAAAATCTACGAAGTCCGCAGGACAAGCTCAACCACGAAGCCAAAGACAAACGTCTCAACTTTCTTCAACTAGCAATGATTTTATCCGGAGCCAATGGCATACAGGGGAACAGTTTGGCTCACCAATCACTACGCTGCGCTCCGTGCTTAGCGATCCG
>JALVCY010000668.1 GCA_027009605.1 Saprospiraceae bacterium | reverse complement strand
CGGAGTACTTCGAGCCTTTGGTAAATTTTGAAAATCTAGGCTTTTGTTTGGGATTCTGTATTTGATATAGTTGTAAGGTTTTTTAGCTGCCTAGCCGTTACACCGCTATACCGCTACACCGTTAATTGCCTTCGGCGTTCAATTTGTGCTTCGCACGTTCAATTTGCCCTTCGGGCGTTCAATGTCCTTCGGACGTTCAAGTGACTTTCGTGTATTTCGTGTTTTTCGTGGTAAAAAAAAATGTCGTGTATTTCGTGGTTCAAAAAAATGTCATGTATTTCGTGGTTCAATCATTATGATGGTATGGATAGTGCCCACCTTTAACCCTAGCCCCTTTTTTCGTGTTTTTCGTGTATTTCGTGGTAAAAAAAATGTCGTGTTTTTCGTGGTTCAATCATCGTGTCGGTTTGGATGTCGCCCACCTTTATCATAAAAAACACCTATTTTTGGAAATTCAAACCAGACCTTACTCATGAAACACCAACCCAACCAACTCCTAAAGCGATGGCGGCTAATCCTTGGCGCAGTAGCCGAGAGCCACGAACAAGGAGAAGAAGGTGCTGATGAAGGTCAAGCCAATCAAGATATCCAACTGGAAGCCGCCGAAGCCCAAATGGACAAAGTTCTGGAAGCCTTGTACGATGCCGATAGAAAAGGTGGCTTGGGGCAATCAGCTCCTAATGTAAACCGTTGGCTCGGAGATATTCGCCGATACTTTCCCAAACCGGTCGTCCGAATCATGCAGCAAGATGCCATTGAGCGGCTGGGGTTGAAGGAGTTATTGCTGGAACCGGAATTGCTGGAACAATTAGAACCCGATGTCCATCTAGTCGCCACCTTGCTCTCACTCCAATCCGTTATCCCCGAAAAAACCAGAAGTACAGCCTCACTAGTTGTCCGAAAATTGGTCGATAGACTGGAAGAAAAACTAAAAAATCGGCTCCTCCAAGCCGTTCGCGGAGCACTCAACCGTGCCGGAAGAAAAAGAAATCCCAAACTCAACGAAATAGACTTGAATTCTACCATCCGACAAAACCTAAAACACTTTCAGCCGGAACTCAATACCATTATTGCAGAAGAATTAATCGGATTTACCCGAAAATCTAGACAGTTGAGAACCATTATTCTGCTCATCGATCAAAGTGGCTCAATGGCTTCATCCGTCGTGTATGCCGGTATTTTTGGGAGTGTCTTGGCGACTATGAAAAGCATTAAGACCCATGTCGTTGTTTTTGATACGTCGGTGGTGGATTTGACGGAAAAATTGGGAGATCCGGTGGATTTGTTGTTTGGGACGCAGATAGGCGGGGGGACGGATATTGCCCCGGCCTTGCAATATGCCCAAAATTTGGTCGAAAGACCGGAAGATACCGTCTTGGTTTTGATATCGGATTTGTTTGATGGTGGAGTAGGGGCAAATGACCAATCGCCTCTACTCGCAACGGCGCAATCTATTGTCCATTCGGGAGTGAATATGATTACCTTATTGGCCTTGGATGATGAAGGAACGCCGGCTTATGACGAAGACATGGCTAAAAGCTTAGGACAATTGGGGGTGCCTGTCTTTGCCTGTACACCGGATGTGTTTCCGGATTTGATGGGGGCAGCCTTGAAGCGGGAATCTTTGAGCCGGTTTATGTAGGGGGGATTAGCCCGTCCCTACACCGCTAATTTGGAAAACCCCGCCTAATTCTTATTCAAATGAGCAAAAAGTATCTTTAATTCACTCCAACTATATTGGTCTCCGGTAGCCTTTTTTAAGGTCTTAACGCTATCGAAGGTAGAAGTCCCAAATTGCTTGGTGAAAGAATCTACTTTTTCCTGCGCGATAAGCTCTGATGCGGCAATTTCGCCGGTAACTACATATCTGGCCAAATGCCCTTCGATGGTAGAGACTGCAAGCTCTCGCTCCTTGGCGATTTCTTGGACAGACTTTCCGCTTTTAAAAAGATTAAAGGAAGCCTTTTGGGTTGCTCCTTTTTCTTGGGGCGGTTTTTTGGGGGAGCGGATATCTAAAATATTGACTTCAGGAACCGCATTATTGGTTTCGCAATAGTCTTTGATAATGCTTACCAATTCCTCGCCATAGGCCACTAATTTCTTTTTGCCGATGCCTTTGATGGCGCGTAGCTGTTCGAGCGTTGTCGGTAGAAATTCGGTCATTTCAAATAAGGTCTGCTGCGGGAAAATTTTATACGGGACAATATCTTCTTCTTCGGCCATCTCATCGCGAAACGAGCGCAGCGCAGCGATTAAGCCGGCGTGTTTGCCATTAAAATTGTATTCTTTTCTCTTGCGTTCTTTTTTGGGTTTGTCGAGGAGGGCTTTAGCTCTTAGTTTAAGGTAGGCGCTTACGCTAAAACCATTGGACATACCTTGCAGGATGATGGTTTTGATATGGACTAATTCATCTAATTTTTTGAAATGTTTCTTTAGGTCGGTTTTGATGGCTTGGTTGTCGGTAGAGTAGGACAAGTCATCCAAAGTTTTTTTAATTTTATCTTCAGTTATTCCTTTGAAATAGGCGACTGCTTTTTTGATGCGGGCTTGAATTTGGTCGTCTTGCGAAGGTTGGGAAATGCCTTCGCTCATCTGAATTAACTGGTTTTTAAAGGATTTATTGGTCTTGATGAGTGGAATAATGACCTCGTCTCTGAGTTGGAAAAGTGGCTCAAAGAGATTCCCGGTAATGACTCTTTCATTGTGGCTGCTGATGCTGATGAGTCTGTTGATAGGGTAGGTAAAGTTTTGATAATCAAGCATTTCGGAGATAAGGCTGAGCTCGTATTCTTTTTTGGATTGGTTGAGCGCTTGGGTGTCGGGCAGGTTGGCTTCTACATCTTTGGTAAAGGAAGTGACTCTGCCGTCATTGATGATACTGTTTTGGCCGATGGGTCTTTTCAGGACGATGCCTTCTAAGGTTTTGCAGCGGCTTAGCGCCACATAGGTTTGTCCGTGAGCGAAGGAAGATTCTGCATCAATGATGGCACGTTCAAAGGTTAGACCTTGGCTTTTGTGAATGGTAATCGCCCAAGCCAAGCGCAAGGGGATTTGTGTAAACGAGCCTTGGACATCGGCGTTGATGTCTTTGGTCTCTTTGTCGATGGTATATTTGATATTTTCCCAAGTTTCGGGAGTGACTTCGATGTCTTCCAAATCCCCCGGGCAGCGTACCGTTAAGCCCTCGTTGTCCAAATCTATGATGGTGCCGATTTTGCCATTAAAATACCTTTTGAGTGGGTTGCTGTCATTTTTGATAAACATGACTTGCGCTCCTTTTTTTAATTCTAATTGGACGGCAGTCGGATAAGCATGTTCCGGGAAGTTGTCCGCAATTTTGGCTTTATAGATAAAACTGCGCCGGTTGATGCGTTGGAGTTCAGTCCGGTTCATTTGGTCTGCCAAATGGTTGTGCGTGGTCAGAGTGATATAGCCTTGGTCTTTGGGCGGGACAAAGTCCGGGATGTATCTTTGGTTTAAGGCTTCTTTAGATTCGGGGCTTAGATTGCCGGCTCTGATTTCGTTGAGGATATTGATAAAAAACTGGTCGTCTTGCCGGTAGATGTGTTTGAGTTCGATATTGACGGGATTGGCTTTTTGGTAGGCCTTACTGCTAAAGAAATAGGGATTCTCGTAATGGTTGCGAAGCAAGTCCCATTCTTCGGGTTTGACGACGGGCGAGAGTTGTTGCAGGTCACCAATCATCAATAGTTGGACTCCGCCAAAAGGTAAGCTATTGCCCCGGTACCGTCTCAATACTTGGTCAATCCCATCCAATAAATCCGCACGCACCATGCTGATTTCATCAATAATCAATAAGTCCAGCGATTGGATAAGATCTATTTTCTTGCGCCTAAACTTTTTTTGCATCCTTGCGGAATTAGGCCCTACGCCTTCCGGCAAAATAGGCCCAAAAGGCATCTGAAAAAGGGAGTGGATGGTGACTCCGCGGGCGTTGATGGCTGCCACACCGGTAGGAGCTGCGACGACGAGTCGTTTGAGCGATTCGGATTTGATTTTACGTAAGAAAGTAGTCTTCCCAGTGCCGGCTTTTCCCGTAAGGAAGACATTGCGGTTGGTATTTTCGACAAATTCCCATGCCAAGTCTAATTCTTTATTGATGACCATGTTGTTTGATAGTTTGCCCAAAATTAAAAAATCTTTGGCAGATGCACTTGAATTTAACCGGATTTATTAGCAAAATTACCATTTTTTGCAATCAGTTTGTTATAACAATGTATGCAATCCAAAGGCAAACGCAGGACGAATTGTAATTACCCCAAAAAAGTAAAAACCCGCGATTTTCAAAATCTACCATAGGAACGAAGCCGTCTGCCAAACCTTTTCGGCAATCCCGACCCACCTAGTATTATGATAATCTTCCCAAAAATCAACTAAAAGCATATCAGAATATCGAATAATGAACGCCGAATACCGAATCATGAAGTAAAATCCCGGTAAAAACCCAAATCGTCTCAACCTGCGAAGCACTCAACTACGAAGTCCGAAGGACAAGTCTCAACTTAGAGAGCCGAAGGCAATTAACGGTCTAACGGTGTATCGGTATAACGGTATAACGGCTAGGCGGCTAAAAAATCTTACAACTATATCAAATACAGAATCCCAAATATCATAGAATGAAGTAAAATCCCAACAAAAACCCAAATCTCTCAACTAGCGAAGCGAATCAACTAGCGAAGCTTGCGAGCGAATCAACTCTTTCAACTAGCAGAATATCGAATGATGAATAACGAATGCCGAATAATGAAATAAACGAAGCCAAGAACAAACCCTGCCGAAGCCAAAGACCAAAAGCGCCACAGGTGCGCCCCAAAGACCAAAGACCAAAGACCAAAAGCAGCTTGCTGCCCCCTAAAGACCCAAAGACCAAAATCAAGACAAAATCTCATCAGGAAGCATCCCGTGAAAAGAAGTTTGGCTATTAGCCTTTAGAACATTATACACCGCTTCAGCATAAACATCCCAATCATATTTTTTTACACGTTCCCGCCCCTTAGCGACCAATTCATTGTACATATCAAAATTTTTCCGCAAGGTGACCATCGCCCGGGCAATGTCCTTGGGATCATGGGGATTCACCTTTAGACCGGCATCTCCCACCACTTCCGGAAGGGAGGAAACCGTCGAAGTAATCACCGGAATATCCGAAGCCATCGCCTCCAATAGCGGCACGCCAAAGCCTTCAAAAAGGGACACATAGGTCAATGCAAAAGCCGAACCCATCAGCAAAGGCAAGTCTTCATTGGGCACAAAACCCAACCGGATAATATCTTCTTTGGCGGAAGCAGACTCCATGGCTTTTTTAAAAGATTTGGTCTTCCAAGCCAAGCGGCCCGCCAAAACCAGCTTCATGTTAGAGCCGGTTTCTTGTTTGAATATATCAAAAGCCTTGACTAGATTGATAATATTCTTGCGGGGATGTAGCGCCCCAACATAGAAAAAGTAATCCTTTTGGTCTGTGTATTGCCGCCTGATTTGCATTTGTTGAATCTCATCAATGGGGTGGAAGTCCGGTGAGCAAGCATTTCCGGTAACGGTAATTTTAGAAGCGGGCAAATGGTAAGATTTCATCAAATCCAGCTTCGAGAATTTGGAAACGGTAATGATGGCCGCCGCCTTTCGGCAAAATCTAGGGGTCATCCATTGATAATACAAACGGTCTCGAAGTTTGACATGCTTAGGAAAGTGCTTCCAAGCAATATCATGAATGACCGGCACACAAGGTACTGTCTTTAAGGTAGGAATAAAGCCGTCCGGCGAATAAAACACATCTGCCCCAAATTGCCGCAAAGCCCGCCTTACGGAAAATTCAAACCAAAGCAAAAAAAGCAAAGGATGCCTTGCGGGCAAAAGGCCGATTTTTTTGATGGTCACATTTTGGGGAAAAGTAAAGGCTGCTGCCCCATTATTGTCCGTCAACAATAGAAAACTGTCTCCCGGATGGTTATCCACGATGCGGCGTATGGTCTCATAGGAGTAGCGGCCGATACCTTCCATTCGGTCAGGATGCAAAAAACGGGCATTGATGGCTATTCTCATGGGGCAAAAGTACGGAAAAAAAGGGTTTATATCGAATCTAAAGTACGCATGCAGCTAATACTTGCGTTTTAAAGAAAAAATCAAGATGAAACACAGATTTAATTTCTTTTTTATTTTCATCTTAACGAGCCAAATTGTCGCTGGCCAGTCGAAGGTGGTGATGGTGGAATTTCTATATAATCATCTTTATCAAGGATTGAACAACGTCATGTTTATTACGGCTCAGCAAGAGAACCCAGTTGACATATCACAGGTTTTTGCGTATAAATGGCGCTACAATCAACCGTCAATTCCTATTGAAATTAGTGGAGATGATGGTGTCTTTAACATATGTGTGGATACTTTTGAGACTATTCAGGTGGCTGTTGTTGTACGCGGGGATACGATTGTGAATATTGTTAAAGTTACACCAATTACTCCTTGGTTGTATTTGGGAAATTTTCGGTTGGGGAAGGATGAAATAATGCGGGTTGAAGACCTGAAGAGTCAAGGGGGGATTGTTGCACAAATTACGAATCTAGACATAAATGCAACTTGTCGTGTTTTGGGTTATGAATTGATAAGAATTTCCCAAACAGGACAGGTCTCTAGAGTTTTTAATTTGGGTGGTCATTTTTCGAAAGAAAGCCTTGAAATAGTGAAAAAAGTTGAGTCAGGAGATCTTT
>JALVCY010000667.1 GCA_027009605.1 Saprospiraceae bacterium | reverse complement strand
TACGGATTTGCTGACAAAAGGTAATTGTTTGATTTTAGCCTTGGCTTCATCCTGGGAATTTTTCGTGTCTTTCGTGTTTTTCGTGGTTAAAAAAAGTCGTGTCTTTCGTGGAAAAAAAAGTCGTGTCTTTCGTGGTTCAATCATCATGGATGGTGGATCGCTAAGCACGGAGCGCAGCGCAGTGATTGGTGAGCCAAGAATGGAGCAAGGAAGATAAACACAAGCACTGTCGTCTGCCAAGAACAGAAGCCCTACTTTCAAAAAATCATCGTGCGAACGGTTAGGCTCACCAATCTCTCCGCCAACTTTGCCGTCCTTCGTCGGCAAAGGCTGCGAGCTTAGCGATCCGGAGCGGAGTCACGGAAAATAAACACATGAAACGGATTTGCTGACAAAAGGTAATTGTTAGATTTTAGATTAGGTTTGGAAATTTTTCGTGTCTTTCGTGGTTCAAGCGAGTTCAAATGTACACGTCATATTTTCGTGTCTTTCGTGTTTTTCGTGGTTAAAAAAAAGTCGTGTTTTTCGTGGTTCAATCATCATGGATGGTGGAGCGGAGGGTACAACTTTTCACGAAGTCATCCGGAAATAAACTCACATAGACGAGTCATGGATGTCCACCAACCAGACGCCATTTTTTTTGACCAGTTGGATGGAGTTGTAGAGTTTTTCGCCATCTTCTAGGATGTAATAGGTACAATCTGCCGTGTCGTGAGAGATGTCGCAGTGAATTTGTTGCAATTGGCTAACGGCGATGGAGTCATCATCGACTTCAATTTGGGCAATTTCATCGAGCCATATTTTGGTGGAGTCGGTACTCAATAATTTGGCTTGGGCAAACTGTCCCAAATCGACCAATTTCTGCCATTCTACCAGAATCTCTTGTGGGTGGTTGTTTGGCTTACCGTGCTGCTTGTTTGTATCGTTTTGGCAAGCCGAAAACCCCAAAAGAAAAACGAGAAGGATGAAAGAAATTGGTTTCATCAGGAATGTTTTTTCCGTAAGGAATTAACCGTGTGTCATGACCGGCATTACGAGCATCATGATTTCGGTTTCGGTATCATCTTGTTCGGGATAAAGCAGTCCGGCTCTGTTGGGAGACGATAATTCCAGGCGAATCTGCTCAGAGTTCAGGGCATTGAGCATTTCGATCATAAATTTGGCATTGAAAGAAATCGTCATCGGCTCGCCTTCATATTGGCAAGTCAACTGCTCTGTCGCCTCATTAGAAAAATCCAAATCTTGAGCCGAAACCGTTAGGCTGCCGTCAGAGATATTTAAACTGACTTGATTGGTTGTTTTGTTGGCATAGATGGCTATCCGCTTTAGCGAGCCCAATAAATCCGTCCGAGAGATGGTCAAAATATTATTGTTGTTGGTCGGAATGACGGCATTGTAATCCGGAAATTTTTGGTCAATCAATCGACAAGAAATCTCCGTATTCGCAAAACTAAAGAAAGCGTTTTTGCTATCAAAAGACAAAGAGACCGGATCCGAAGACATGGCTCCTTTTAAAAGTGATAAGCCTTTTTTGGGGACAATAAACGAAGCTACCACGTTAGTAGGAATATTTTTCAAGTCGTATTTGACCAGTTTGTGGGCATCAGTTGCGACTACAGTGATGTTATTCATGTCCACGCCAAAATAGACGCCGGTCATTGCTAAGCGCATTTCGTCCGAAGTCGTAGCAAAAATGGTGGTACTGATGGCATCTTTTAGCATTTTTCCGTCTAGGGAAATATTGTGTTCTTCCGGAGGGGCGGGCATTTCGGGAAAATCTTCTCCACTTTCTCCGGCCAATCTATACTTTCCATAAGACGATGTAATCTCAATCGCTTTGGTATCGCCACTTACGTTAAAAGTCAAAGGCTGCTCCGGGAAAGATTTTAGGGTTTCTAAAAGAATTTTGCCGGGAATGGCGATGCTCCCGTTTTCATCGGAACGCACGTCCATGACACATTTGATGGTGGTGTCCAAATCAGAAGCCGTAATCGTCAAATGATTGCCGTTGATGTCAAAAAGAAAGTCTTCCAACACAGGGATGACCGGATTAGAAGGAATGACCCCACTAATGGTTTGCAGGTTCTTGAGTAGTTCGCCCGAAGATATACTGAAGCGCATAATTTACGTTTTTTGTTTCATGGCAAAATTACTACGAATTTTGCACATTAGGTAATAATATGATACTTAATCATCTAACATCAGTAAAGAGACACTAAATTTCGAGCCAAAAACATACTAAAAGCTTGAAAATCACTGTTTTTTGACAAAACAAAGAGAAAAATCCAGCGTATATTATAAAATATCATAATTTTTCTCTTGCTTTGCAAGTGGTTTCTTTTTAATTGGGGAAATTAGGTTTTTTTTGAAGTGATTTTTTTGACTTTTTTTGCGCAAGCGACCACAACCGACTAAAAAAAATTGTGAACATTGTTATCCTGCAGATGGAAAGAAGCATTATTATTTTGTCTTCTGACGAAGTCTTGCAAACACAAAATGAGATTAAAATAAATGGGGCTATTTAGTTTTTTTACCAAAGAATTAGCCATTGACTTGGGCACCGCAAATACTTTGATTATTCAGGAAGGTAAAGTGGTGGTGGATCAACCTTCAATCGTTGCGATCGATCGTCGTACCAATCAGACGATTGCTGTCGGCAAACGAGCCATGATGATGCACGAAAAAACCCACGAAAATATAAAAACCATCCGGCCTTTGAAGGACGGGGTGATTGCCGACTTCCAAGCTGCCGAAAGCATGATTGAAGGCATGATCAAAATGGTGGGCAATAAAAGAAGTTTTTTCTCCAGTCTAAAAATGGTGATTTGTATCCCTTCCGGAATTACAGAAGTAGAAAAAAGAGCGGTCTTTGATTCTGCTGATAATGTCAATTCCAAGGAGACTTACTTAATCTATGAACCGATGGCTGCTGCCTTGGGGATTGGATTGGATGTGGAAGAGCCGGAAGGCAACATGATTATCGATATAGGAGGGGGAACTACAGAAATTGCGGTCATTGCCCTTTCGGGAATCGTGGCAGATCAATCCATCAGAATTGCCGGTGACGAAATGACCGGAGATATTATCTCCTTCTTGAAACAAGAACACAATATCCTAATCGGAGAACGGACGGCCGAGAAAATCAAAATCAATGTGGGGGCGGCGATTACCGATTTGGAGAATCCGCCGGAAAAATATGCGGTCAATGGAAGGGATTTGATGACCGGTATTCCCAGGCAGATTTATACCACACACCTAGAAATTGCGGAAGCGCTCGATAAGTCTATCTCTAAAATTGAAGATGGTGTTTTGAAGGCATTAGAAATGACCCCGCCCGAATTGGCGTCGGATATTTTTAGACGCGGTCTGTACTTGACCGGTGGTGGAGCCCTGCTTCGCGGGATTGATAAACGTTTGAGTGCAAAGACCAAATTGCCGGTCACGATTGTTGATGACCCTTTGCGTGCGGTGGTACGCGGTACCGGGATTGCCTTGAAAAATATTGATAAATATACTTTCTTAATCGACCGGAAAAGTGTCTAAGTTTTTGACGAAAGTCTAAGTATAATAAACACGGAACCCAATCATCACTGAATGTTGATTCATGGTTGAGTTAAACACTAAAATCCTATGCGCTCCCTAATTCTGCTCATACTCAAAAGAAGCAGCTTGATTCTGTTTCTGATTATGGAGTTGATTTGTGCCTTGCTGGTCATCAACTACAATAAGAAGCAGAATGAAATTTTCTTGACATCTTCTAACTTTTTTGCCGGCAAACTATATAGTACGCTAAATGTCGCCAAGGAGTATTTTGAATTGAGTGACGTAGCGGATAGCTTGTCCTATGAAAATGAAATGTTGCGTAATCAGCTGGCGTCTTCCAGATACATTAATATTCCTTTTCAAGATACGATGCGAAGAGTTTTGCCCGATAGCTTGGGGGGCGATTCTGTCTTGGTTCATTTTACATACATCCATGCCACGGTAATCAATAACTCCGTGGCTTCTTCAAACAATTACCTGACCCTGAATAGGGGGCGGCTGCATGGTGTTGAGCGGAGTATGGGCGTGGTCTCTGCTCATGGCATTGTCGGTATAGTGACCGCTGTATCGAATCACTTTTCGACAGTAAAATCGATTTTGAGTCGAGACTTGAAAGTGAGTGGTAATATCTTTGTGGACGGTACACCTTTTTCCGGCTCGTTGACTTGGCAAAGTCATGATCATCGTTTTATGAATATGGATTATGTGCCTAAGTATGCAAAAATTGAGCAGGGAGATTCGGTTTTGACCAGTGGGTTTTCTACCGTTTTTCCGGAAGGATATAGTATTGGGAAAGTGGATACTTTCTTTGTGCCACCGGGAAGTGCTTATTATAAAATCCGGGTTCGGTTGGAAGAAGATATGACCACAATACGTCGTGTCTATGTGGCCAATAATTTACTTAAAGAAGAACAACTAAAACTAGAATCCGAGAATGAATAATCAATTACAGGCGAATATCTTTCGATTTATTTTGTTGGTACTTCTGCAAATATTGATTTTGAAGCAGATTCCTGTGGAGCTGGCTTCTTTTAGGCTTTTGATATTTTTGTATCCGACCTTCCTTATTTTGCTACCGACGAATACGCCTAGTCAAGTGATGATTTTATTAGGCTTCTTGATAGGAATCACCTTGGATATATTTTATGATTCGCCCGGGGTACATGCCGGGGCATCGGTGTTTTCCGGATTTATACGGGGCGCTAGTTTGCGCCTATTTGGGGTGGATGTGGATCAGGTGAAAATCCCTACTCCATCCCGTGCGAATATCGGTTTTGGAAAATATGCCCGGATTTCGGCTTTTATTTTATTTTTTCACATCTTTGTATATTATGTCTTTGATGTTTTTACGTTTGTATATATTGGTGAGATTCTTATTAAGACCATTGGAAGCTTTGTTATTTCGTATCCGGTGGTCTTAGCCTTCGCCCTAATATCAAATGTAAAAAAATGAAAAGTGTACATGTAGATCGTTCGAGATTATTGGCCATACAAATTTTTATGATTATCGGGGCTGCTGTTTTAATTGGAAAAGCCTTTTCCCTTCAGCTAGTAAACAATGCTTTCCGCTCCCGTGCCCAAGCCATTGCTATAGACAAGACTACAACTTACCCATCGCGGGGCGTCATGCTTGATCGCAACGGAAAACTGATGGTCTCTAATAATCCCATGTATGACCTGATGGTGACCTATAAGTTGGTCAATCCCAAAATGGACACAGCTAAATTTTGTAAGCTTTTGGATATTGACAAGGAGACTTTCGTCAAAAATTTAAATAAGGACTGGCATGATGTGCGATTTTCCAAGTCGGTGCCTTTTGTCTTCTTAAAAAATCTTTCGGTTCCTACTTTCGCAAAACTAGAAGAGCATTTGCATGAATATCCGGGATTCTTTCCGGTTTTAAGAAATATTAGGGGGTATCCACAGCATGCGGGTGCACATTTATTAGGGTACATTTCAGAAGTGAGCCCCGAAGACATCAAACGAGAAAAAGGCGTGTATAGCTCCGGTGACTATATTGGGGCGATTGGCTTAGAAAAGCAATACGAAAAGTATTTGCGTGGGAAGAAGGGGTATAAATATCAACTCAAAGATAATTTAGGACGAATCGTCGGCTCTTTTAAGGATGGGGCACAAGATGTCGATCCGGTGTCCGGAGCGGACTTAAAGACTTCTATTGATATTGATTTACAGGCTTACGCCGAATGGTTGATGGCCGGCAAGGTCGGCAGTGTGGTGGCTATCCAGCCAAGTACAGGAGAGATACTTACGATGGTCAGTACGCCGACTTATGACCCGAATCTATTAATCATCACCAGAGAGCGTGGAAAAATATTGGCCGACCTTTACAAAGATCCGCAAAAGCCTTTCTTTGACCGGTCAATCATGGCCGCCTACCCGCCCGGTTCTATATTCAAAACGATTGTCGCTTTGATTGGACTCAACGAGGGCGTCATTCAACAAAGTACGGCATTTAAGTGTAATCATGGGTATGCCTATGGTGGTAGAGTTTACAAGTGTCATGGCCACGGCCCCATTCACTCGGTGGATCAAGGTGTACAGCATTCGTGCAATAGTTATTTTTGGCAGACCATGCGAAAAATAATTGACCAGTATGGGTTTTATAATCCGGACAAAGGACTGGATCGATTTGTCAATGATATCTCAAAGTTTGGTTTAGGGCACAAGCTCGGGATTGATTTTCCCGGTGAAAAGTCAGGCAATATCCCCACTACGGCCTACTACGACAAAGTCTATCCGAAAAAACTAGGAGGGTGGAAGTCTCCAACCATCATGTCTATTGGTATCGGGCAGGGCGAGATACAACTGACTACGCTCCAGATGGCCAATTTGGCGGCGATAATTGCTAATCGCGGATACTTTTATACTCCGCATTTGGTGACTTCTATTTCAGATGGGACGCCTATTGATAGCATTTACAGAGTCAAAAGATCGGTAGATATAGCCCCGGAATATTTTGCTCCGGTCATCCATGGTATGCAAATGGCAGTCGAGGCCGGTACAGCTCCTTTGGCCAGAATCAAAGACATCACCATCTGTGGAAAAACAGGAACGTCCCAAAACAAGGGTAAAGACCACTCTGTCTTTTTTTCGTTTGCACCCAAAGATAATCCCCAAATTGCCGTCGCTGCCTATGTAGAAAATGCCGGTTGGGGTGGCTCTT
>JALVCY010000666.1 GCA_027009605.1 Saprospiraceae bacterium | reverse complement strand
GGCAAGATAAGATATGACCTTTTGCCCAAAGAAGATACTGATTTAGCGGCAACGCTCCAAGTCATCGAACAAAATATCGAGAAGATTTAATACGCTTTTATGAAAATCCAATTCATCACTTCAGCCTTCAACGGGATGGCGCAACGCCTTTGGGTAGAATTGGATAGATTGAATCACCAAGTCATCGTCACTTATCCCAATGAGAATTTGGTGAGTCAGACGCAATCCATTGATCCTGAGTTGATTATAGCGCCTTTTTTGACGGCTAAGATTCCTGAAATCATTTGGAAAAATTACGTTTGTATGATTGTGCATCCGGGCATTGCGGGAGACCGGGGAGCTTCTTCTTTGGATTGGGCGATTTTGCGCAAGCGACCGGTTTGGGGAGTGACCATCTTGCAGGCGGTCGAAAAAATGGATGCCGGTCCGATTTGGGCCTCCGTTGAATTCAAAATGCGAGACCTTACCAAAGGCGAATTATACCGGCATGAAGTTACGCAAGCTGCCGCCAAAGGAATCTTGCAAGCTCTCCAAAATTTTGAGCAGGGAGATTTCAAGCCAACGCCACTGGATTATGAAAATCCAAATGTCAAAGGGCGTTGGAATCCAAAAACTAAGCAAAAAGATTTTGCCTTCTCTTGGGCGGATGCGGTCGAAGACATCTTGCGAAAAATACGGGCTGCCGATAGTGACCCGGGGGTGTTGGTGGAGCTGGACGGGCAAGCTTTTTTTGCCTACGGCGGACATAGAGAAGGGCAAATTCAGGGGGGACAAGGTCAAATATTGGCACAAAGAAATCAAGCCATTTGTGTCGGGGCAGGAGCCGGTGCCATTTGGTTGACCCATCTCAAATCGGTAGAACCGGGGAGTATCAAGTTGCCGGCAATGTTGGTGCTTGCGCAAAAAAATATTCCAAAATCGGAGCTAAGTCCTTTTGAATCAGTCGATTATCCGACTTGGCAGGAAATCCGTTTTGAGCAGGAAGGAGAGATAGGATACCTATACTTTGATTTTTATAACGGGGCGATGAGCACGAATCAATGTCAGCGCTTACGGGAAGCCATCGTGGAAGCCAAGACAAAAGTGCAGATGTTGGTTTTGATGGGTGGGCGAGATGTTTGGTCTAACGGCATCCACTTAAACGTCATTGAAGCCGCCAAAAATTCCGCTCAAGAATCATGGGAAAATATTCACGCCATCGACGATTTAATATTAGAAATTATTAATTCCACATCGCATTATATTGTGGCCGCATTGCAAGGGAACGCCGGAGCAGGGGGCGTATCACTAGCCCTTGCTGCGGACAAAGTAATGACTAGAAACGGCATCGTACTAAATCCCCATACCAAGAATATGGGATTATATGGTTCTGAATATTGGACGTATCTGCTTCCGCAAAGAATAGGCTACAAAAAGGCGCTTCGATTTACCGAAGACTGTTTGCCATGGGGTGTGCAAGTGGCTTATGAAGTCGGCTTGATAGATGATTATTTTGGGGAGACCAATAGCGAATTTGTCGCAGAAGTAAAGCGTAAAGCGCTGGAAATCAAACACTTACCGTATTTCGATAAGCTCATTCGTGCCAAGAAATTTCAGCGCAGAAAGGACGAAAGAGACAAGACCTTAGCAAAATACAGGGAAGAAGAATTAGAAAAAATGCACAAAAACTTCTTCGACGATGATTGGGATTATGCCTACAAGCGTTTTTGTTTTGTTCACAAAATCCCTGATTCTACCACCCAAGTAGCCAAAGATTTGTACCGCACCCGCCGGGAAATCTATCGCAAAAGAAAATGGGAACGGCTGGATTATGATGGGGAGTAGGCCCGATAGCTGTTTGGTAGCGCCAAATTTATTTGGCTGTCTGATTGGTATCGTCAAATTTATTTGGCGAAAAAGAAATCCACAAAAAGGAAACCAGCATCTCCCGAATAAATTCGGGAGTACCAACGTTTGGTAGCGCCAAATTTATTTGGCTGTCTGATTGGTATCGTCAAATTTATTTGGCGAAAAAGAAATCCACAAAAAGGAAACCAGCATCTCCCGAATAAATTCGGGAGTACCAACGTTTGGTAGCGCCAAATTTATTTGGCTGTCTGATTGGTATCGTCAAATTTATTTGGCGAAAAAGAAATCCACAAAAAGAAAACCAGCATCTCCCGAATAAATTCGGGAGTACCAACGTTTGGTAGCGCCAAATTTATTTGGCGAAAAGCGCCCATCTCCTTCCGAATGAATTCGGAAGTACCAACACCCACGTCCCAAAAAATTCGTATATTGTCCCCAAAAAAAGAGAAGATGCCTTTTTTTACAATTGGAAAAGACGAAGTAAAGTTCCCGCCGGCACATTTTGCTGATGCGGATGGATTATTGGCCGAAGGAGGTGATATCACCGCAGAATGGTTGCTGGAAGGCTACCGTTCCGGGGTCTTTTTGTGGGCCGGGCCGATGGATCCTTTAAAGTGGTATTCGCCGGATCCGCGCGTGGTGTTGTATCCGGAGCGATTGGATGTGCCCGGTTATGTGAAAGATTCGTTGCAATTTGCGCCTTATAAGGTGACAACTCAAGAAGATTTTGCCCAAGGACTGGCTTTTTGTGAGCGTATCGAAAATGCGAAGCCCATGTATCCGGGTTGGATTACCGGCCTTTTTGCGCAAGCCTATCAAGAACTGAATCAAAAAGGTTTTGTGCGAAGTGTTCAGGTGTGGAAGGATGATAGGGTGGTTGGGGCTGCTTTTGGGACTAAAATAAATCAAATCTTTTTTTGTGAGCACGTGTGTGGGGATGATGATTATGCTGCGGAAATGGCGTTGATTACGCTTGCGCAAAACTTGGAAAAAGAAGGAGTCGTGCTGATGGATTTGCATCGGGATACGACTGCGACTATTGATATTGGTTTGTCGGAAATATCAAAAAATGAATACCTGCATATCTTGCAAAATAACCTTTAAAGAATTTGTAATAATAGTTTGTGAATTTGTAGCCTGATTGGGTGAAATCACCAAGAAAAAATCAAGAAATGAGAAGAACTTTTGATGAACATGTCTCCGTGGCCAACGTCCTGTTGAAAGACGCACAATATGAAGAAGCCATTAATCATTTTGCGCAAGCATTAAAATTAGCACCGCATACGGCGCAGAAAATAGACATCCTAAATTTGATGGGACGAGTCAATGCCGAATTGGGCGCTTCCGATGAAGCCACCCGTTTTTTTGAGCAATCCATTGACTTACATGATGGATTGGATGAAGCGCTTGCGCAAAAATTACTAGCCAATAAAGCCGTGGTACTCAACAACTTAGCGACACTTTATGCGAATAAGGACTTGCCTAAAGCCATCCAAGCGCATAAGGATGCTTTGATGATATTGAGAGATATTTCGGATGCAGAACCGGAGAAGTATAAGGAGCATTTGGCGAATACGATTTACTCGTTGGCTGGGGCTTACTTCTTGAAACCTGATTATTTTCAGGCTCGAAAACTGTATGAAGAAGTCATTCGGTTGTATGAAGAACTGGAGCCGGTAAAGCCACATTTGGCTCAGCCTTTAATGGCCATGAGCTACTTCCAATTGGGTGCTATTGCGTCGGAGCAAAATAAGATTCCGGAGTCTCGAAATTTTTATTTTAAAGCGAAGATTTGGTATGAAAAATTAATGGAAAAACATCCGAATGAATACCGCCCTTATTTGGCTTCTGTTTTAAATAATTTGGGTGTGGTCAATCGGATTGGTGGGCAACTATCCGATGCCAAGAAAAATTTTAAACAAACCATCCAAGAATATAAAATTTTAGCTGACCAAAATCCCGATACTTTTTTGCCATATTATGCCGCTTCGCTAAATAGCTTGGGAAATATTTTTGCGGATTCTTGGACTCCGGAGGATGATTTGTTTTCGGATCGCGGTTTTTTGTCCGGCTTTGGATTGTTGGGGATTGATCAAGTTACGGTGGCGACGGAAGAAGAAAAAAATATTACTGTTAAAGACGTAAAGGAAGCAGAATCCTACTATCTAAAAGCACTCGAAGTCTATAATCATTTGGCGGATGAACATCCGGAGACATTTACCCATTATTTGGCGACTACACTCCACAATTTGGGTGTGCTTTATGACGAGAATAAGTCTTTTGCGCAAGCCGAAAAATATTATAAACAAGCATTGGCCATTCGGCAAAAATTAGCCGACAAAGAACCTGCTGCTTTTGATTTTGATGTGTGTGTGACGCAGATGAATTTGGTGACCATGTATCAGACGGTTATGGAGTCTAAAGTAGATATGACCTACAAAGAACCCGCCGAAAAATTGTTGGCAGACAGTATAGAGCGCTTAGCCAAATATGAAGAAAAACAGATGCCACCTTCTATCAAGAATATGTTGGGTGATATTGAGTATTTCAAAGCCTTTTTTTCGGACATAGAAGAAGTGACTTTAGTGTTGAGAGATATGGATTTGAAGGCGGCTGCGATAGCGGATGATGCGGTGACCGTCAAGGATATTGAAAAGCGGTTGGAGCGGTACGAAGAAATTATTGATTTATATGCTTCCGCAAAAGAAAAATTTCCGAATAGTAAGGCCGTAAGTGAAAGATTATCAAGGACTTATACAGAGATGGCTTGGTTGGCGTTGAGAGCTCAATCTCCGGCGCTTGCGCAAAAAAATATTACCAAAGGATTAGTGTTTGATACGGAAAATCCAAACTTAGTGACCAAAGAAATCTATGTCCGGTTATTGGAAGGTCAACCCCGAGAAGCCAAGGAAATTTACGACAGATTAATTAAAAATTATGACCCTGTAAAATTCAGAATTTTTGTGGATCGAGAACTCAATGAGTTGGGATTAAAAATGGACGAAAAATGACGACAAAAAGAAAAATGCATTTACAATGCCCCATGCCAAAATTTGATTTTGACATCATCACTTTGGGGCATGGGAGTGGGGGATTGCTGACCAATAAATTGTTGGACACCGGAGTCTTTGATATTCTTAAAAATGAGACTTTGGACAAGCGGCATGATGGGGCGATTCTTAATGTAGAAGGCCCGATTGCCTTTTCGACCGATAGCTTTGTGATTTCACCTACCTTTTTTCCGGGTGGAGATATAGGAGAATTGGCGGTCAATGGTACCGTCAATGATGTGGCGATGTGTGGAGCTATTCCAAAGTATTTGTCCCTGAGTTTTATTTTGGAAGAAGGCCTGCCGATGACAGAATTCTGGGACATTCTAGTTTCCATCAAATATGCTTGTGAAAAAGCCGGCGTACAAGTCGTCACCGGAGATACCAAAGTCGTAGAGCGGGGGAGTGGTGATAAGATTTTTATTAATACGACGGGTATTGGCTCTATGCATCCGAAAGCCAATATTTCCATTGAGCGTATCCAAGCCGGTGATAAAATAATTGTTAGTCACCAAATTGCGACTCATGGAATGGCCATTTTATCGGTACGTAAAGGATTAGAATTTGAGACCACCATTCAAAGTGATACCACCCATTTGAATGATGTGGTCATATCGTTAGTCGAACATTTTGGGGCGGATATTAAATTGTTGAGAGACCCAACCCGTGGTGGATTGGCTTCGACACTTAACGAAATAGCACGAGATACCCAACTCGGAATTAGTCTGGATAATGAATTGATTCCTATCAACAGTCAAGTCGCTGCAGCTTGCGAAATTCTAGGTTTAGATCCACTTTATACTGCTAATGAAGGTGTTTTTATTGCCATCGTAAAACCGGATTCCGCTGATGCAATAGTAGCAGAAATGCGCCAATTTGAGAAATGTAGCCATGCGGCGATTATTGGTACAGTTACGGAAGACTATGCCGGCAAGGTGTTGACAACCAATGCTTTAGGGGGTAAGCGAGTGGTGAGTATGCAGATTGGTGAGCAGTTGCCTAGGATTTGTTAGGTTGGGTGGGTTGGTACTTCCGAATTTATTCGGGAGTGGGGTAAGTGTAGCCACAAATTCGCTGCGCTCTTTGTGGCCAGCCAAATGAATTTGGCTGCTACCAACTCTGCTGTCAACGGCTGGTACTTCCGAATTTATTCGGGAGTGGTAATTGCGGTCACAAACTCGCTGCGCTCTTTGTGTTCAGCCAAATAAATTTGGCTGCTACCAACTCTGCTGTCAACGGCTGGTACTTCCGAATTTATTCGGGAGTGATGTGACTGTTGTTACAAACTCGCTGCGCTCTTTGTGCCCAGCCAAATAAATTTGGCTGCTACCAAGGGCTGCTGTCAACGGCTGGTACTTCCGAATTTATTCGGGAGTGGATAAGTGTTGCCCCAAACTCGCTGCGCTCTTTGTGGCCAGCCAAATGAATTTGGCTGCTACCAACGGTGCTGTCAACGGCTGGTACTTCCGAATTTATTCGGGAGTGGTGAGTGCGGTCACAAACTCGCTGCGCTCTTTGTGGCCAGCCAAATGAATTTGGCTGCTACCAACGGTGCTGTCAACGGCTGGTACTTCCGAATTTATTCGGGAGTGGATAAGTGTTGCCCCAAACTCGCTGCGCTCTTTGTGGCCAGCCAAATGAATTTGGCTGCTACCAACGGTGCTGTCAACGGCTGGTACTTCCGAATTTATTCGGGAGTGGTAATTGCGGTCACAAACTCGCTGCGCTCTTTGTGGCCAGCCAAATGAATTTGGCTGCTACCAACGGTGCTGTCAACGGCTGGTACTTCCGAATTTATTCGGGAGTGGTAATTGCGGTCACAAACTCGCTGCGCTCTTTG
>JALVCY010000665.1 GCA_027009605.1 Saprospiraceae bacterium | reverse complement strand
GGTTGGTGGCGATTAGTTCCGGCAAACGATAGCCGCCGTTGCCTAAAATATGGATATTTTGGGGATTGATGGTCGCCACATCCACACCTAGTTTTTGAAGGAAGTTTTTGTCTATTTTGTGGATTCCGTTTTGAGTAATAGAGAATTTGTATAGGTTTCCGTCATTGAGTTTGGATAATTTGGTGTGCGTACCCCGGAAATGGACGGGGGGAAGACCGGGTGCAAAAGAAAGTTTTAGAGTAAACTTTGTGAGTCGTTCATAAGATGATCCGGAGACAGAAATAGGAAAAACCGAAATACGGGCAAAGTATTGATTCCGGTCTTGTTCGTAGGTGACTTCAAGCCCGGGCTTGGTGTTGTGGATGTCCATGACGACGCCTTTGGGGTCAAACCATTCGGATGTCACGTCCTTGAAGCCGGCTTGTACGGTGCCCCAATTGGGTAGGAGAACCCGGGTAGAAAAGTAAGGTAGAGCCCGGTGTTCATGCCGGTATTCGGCACCTTGGAAATACCAAGTTTTGAACTCTTGCCCCGCAGTTTGGTGGACAGATGGCTCGCTGTCCCAAATTAATGTGACGGGGATATCGTCTAGTTGAGCCCAAAGTGGTGTAGCTTGCCAAATAAAAGCAACAGCCAATAGTAGAAAAAATCGAATGGAGTGGTTTAAATTAGTCATATTTGAATTGTTTTCTGGTAACAGTCCTATGCGTCACAATTTCATGGTTGTATTTCAAACGGGTAATTTGGGGGCAAAGTATTTGGTAACATAAGTTAAAACTTAAGGTCATGGAGGCTTATTTGTGCCAATAATCCTAGATTTTAGTCGTTTATATGCAGGTCAAACGGGTTTGCCGGCTTATTTGTGGTAAATTGTGCCCAAATTACGAAGCATTACAAATTTTGCCGTATTTTGCGCAAGCGATTTCTGCAAATTTAGAGAAAATATGTACCAAATAATGGGAAAAAAAGGTTATTTACTTTACATTTTATTGCTTTTGTGTGGTGTAGGATATAGTCAAGATGCTGTTTTTAGTCAATACTACGCTGCGCCCATCAAAACCAACCCGGCCTTTACGGGGTTGACTCATTTGCCATTGATTAATGTCAACTACCGGAATCAGTGGCCCGGTTTTCACAAAGCTTATGTTACCTATAATGTAGGTTATTCTCAATTTTTTGAGCATGCCCACAGTGGGGTCGGCTTTTATGCGCAAGCGGACAATGCCGGAGATGGCCTTTTTGTGACATCGGAGTTCAAGGGGTTGTATGCTTATCAATTGGAGCCAACCAAGGATATTTACTTGAAGCTGGGAGTGGAAGTGGGAGTGATTTCTAATAGTGTGGGCTGGGAGAAATTGCTCTTTCCGGATCAGATAGACCCTAGGTATGGAGCGGGCGGGACTACTTCGGAAGAAATCGCTTCGCATACCAAGACTTTTTTGGATATTGGTAGCGGAATATTACTGTATAATAAAAAGTTTTATGCCGGGTTTGCGATGTCGCATTTGAATACACCAAATAATCAGTTGCTGGATGTGTCACAAAACCTATATGAAGGCTTGCCGATACGTTTTAATGTCCAAGTAGGCGGACAGCTCTCTCTCTCGAGACATACGGCGTCGGCAGACAAGTTCTATCTGGCTCCAAACATCGGCTGGTTTAAGCAAGCTGATTTTCATCAGTTAGATTTTGATGTGTTTTTGGGATTTGGCAGATTTTTTGCAGGCTTGGGCTACAGACATGCCCAAAGCAACACGGATGCAGCGAAAGTGAGCGTAGGATTGGCGGAAGGCATCTTTAAGATAGGATATTCTTATGATTATACCCTTTCCGAATTGACTAACGCATCGGCAGGTGGTCATGAGATTTCCATCATATTAAATTTTGACCAAAGCGAAAACGCAAAAAGAAAAAGAAGCAATGCCAAATACCGGGACTGTTTTGGACTTTTTCGATGATTTTTGACAAAAATAAAATTTTTTCAGGGTCAGATGCGTTTGATTTTCCGAATGCAGTACTAGTTTGCTGTTTTTTTATATATTTGCAGTTCATTTAAAATTATTCGTCAAATGAAGAATTTGCTAAAGTTTAGCTTGCTACTTTTAATGGCCACTACGGTCTTCTTTTCCTCTTGTAGAAAAAAGGAAGTCTCGGCCACTACCGGTTGGAAATATAACAGCCAAAAATGGGGGGGATTTGAAAAGAGAGACTATGAAGGTCAAGAAACCGGCCCTAACTTGGTGCTTATTCAAGGGGGTACTTTCTTGATGGGTATGACCGAACAGGATGTCATGTTTGAGTGGAATAGTATTCCGCGTCGGGTTACGGTCTCTTCTTTTTATATGGATGAGACCGAAGTCCGGAATATTGACTACAGAGAATATATCTACTGGCTTTCCAGAGTCTTTGGAGAAACTTATCCCGAAGTCATCAAAGGAGCCTTGCCGGATACTTTGGTTTGGCGTGAAGAATTAGCCTACAATGAGCCTTTGGTAAAGACTTATTTTAGACACCCTTCTTTTGATGATTATCCCGTTGTAGGGGTCAATTGGAAGCAAGCTAATAAGTATTCTCAATGGAGATCAGACCGGGTCAACGAGGCCATCTTGGTGGATAGAGGTGTGTTGAATATGAATCCGGATCAGAAAGATGCCGATAACTTTAACACGGATGCTTATCTTGCCGGCCAATACACCGGAGATGTCCGCAAAAACTTAAAAGATTTAAAAACAGGTGGAGAAAGACCCGTTCGCTTTGAGGATGGTATCTTATTGCCTGAATATAGATTGCCAACTGAGGCAGAATGGGAGTATGCTGCCTTAGCTCTAGTGGGCAACTTGACCACAGAAAAGGATGAAAATATCTCCGATAGACGGATTTATCCTTGGGATGGCACAACCGTTAGATATCAGAAAAGAGATAAGTACCACGGTAGTATCCTTGCCAACTTCAAAAAAGGACATGGTGACTACATGGGTCTTGCCGGTAATTTGAATGATGCGGCGAATGTCCCGGCTCCGGTTCGGACTTTCATGGCCAATGATTTTGGTTTGTATAATATGGCCGGTAATGTCTCCGAATGGACTGCAGATGTTTATCGTCCGATGACAAGTACCACCTTGCAAGATGGAGAATCTCAGGATTTGAACCCTTATCGTGGTAATATCTTTAAGAATGTTAAATTAGACGAAGACGGTAAGCCTGTAGAGAAAGATAGTTTGGGACACTTAGTTTATGAAGAAGTGACTGCCGACGAAGCGGCTAATCGCCAAAACTATAAAAAAGGTAATGTATTGAACTACTTGGATGGTGATGAATCTTCTGAAGTCAAATATGGTACAGGTATTTCTACTTTGATTTCTGACAAGACCAGAGTCATTAAAGGCGCATCTTGGGCTGATCGGGCTTACTGGTTGTCTCCGGGTACACGCCGTTTCAGGGATGAAGATGATGCTGATAGAACACTTGGGTTTAGATGTGCCATGACTCGTACAGGTAGTGCAGTCGGTAATGATGATTCCGGGGGAAAACACTTCAAATCAAAAAGACGGAAGAGACGTCGTTAATTTTTAAGGACAGCGAATATACAAAACTCCTTTGGCTCTTGCCAAAGGAGTTTTTTTTGTCGTTTGGGGTAGGTCATTGGCCTTGGTATATCTTTTGGGGCGTTTTTTGCGTTTCTTAATGGTAAATGTTTAGACTCAGCACTCCAAAGAAATGAAGCAAGATAAGTGCTCCAATATACGCAGTTATTTTTTCTTTTAGGTCTCAATAGCTATCGAGTATTTTGAGCTCTATTTTTGTTTTTTGGGGGAGATTCCAACCGAAGCTTTTGTCCTTGACCTTTAACCCTTGACCAATTTAAGAGATGTATGAAAAGATTTAGATTTTTATTATTGGCCACAGTACTCCTTTGGGGGGGCTGTGCTTCGAGTCGGGCTCAGACAGCGACTTTCCACACTCCAAAGACCACGGGGGCTAAGGCTTTGTCGCTCTTTGAAAAAGGGAAAGCCTTTAGCCGGCACAAACAATACGAGAAAGCCATCCGCGCTTACGAGAAAGCCATCAAAAAAGACCCCGTTTTTATTGATGCCCTATATCGGGTGGGGGGGCTGTATTACAATCAAAAGGAAGAGGCTAAGGCCAAGTCTTATTTTACGAAAGTGCTTCAGCTGAACCCTGATTTTAGCCCTAGGATTTATTATGCTTTAGCTGCGATGGCTGCAAAAGAAAAGCACTATCAAGAAGCTGCCCAAAAACTAGAAAAATACTTAACTTACCCTAAAGTGAAAGGTAGAAATCGCACAAATGCCCAAAAAAAATTGGCTAATTATCGCTTTGCAGCAAAAGCCATTCAACACCCGCTTCCATTCAAACCTAAAAACCTTGGGCCTGCAATCAATACGGCCGACCCGGAATATACGCCCTCTTTTACCGCTGATGAGCAGTATTTGATTTTTACGCGTCGGGTACATCGCCAAGAAGATTTTTATATTTCCCGTAAGGTCAATGGCCAATTTCAGCCGGCTACACCCATGACCAACATTAATACCGACGAAAATGAAGGTGCGCAATGTATTTCTTCTGACGGCCGGTTTTTGGCGATGACTATTTGTGGGCGCAGGCAGACATCGGTGGGGAGTTGTGATATTTATTTTTCCCGCAAGGAAAATGGACATTGGACAGCCATCAAAAATATAGGGAGTCGCATCAATTCCAAAAATTGGGATGGTCAGCCTAGCCTTTCGGCAAATGGAAACGCCCTCTATTTTGCTAGTGAACGACCCGGCGGAAAAGGCGATCGAGATATTTGGGTGAGCTATAAGAATCAGCTTGGAAAATGGGGTATCCCCCAAAATTTAGGTGATTCCATTAATACGACCGGTGCCGATCAAGCTCCTTTTATTCATCCGGATGGCAAAACGCTTTACTTTATGTCGGATGGACATCCCGGAATGGGGGGGAGTGATTTGTTTTTTAGTAAAAAACGTCCGGACGGCTCTTGGTCTAAAGCCAAAAACCTAGGATATCCCATTAATGATACAGGAAATCAAGGCGCTTTGGTGGTGAGTTTGGATGGGCGCAAAGCTTATTTTGCAGGCCCGCAGGAAAGCGCAGCCGAAGGGGACTATTTTGGGGGTACGATTGACATCTTTGAATTTGAGATGCCTGCCGAAATTCGCCCGGATGCAGTCACTTACGTCAAAGGCCATGTCGTCAATACGTCTAAAAAAGAACTGAAAAATGCAGCCATAGAATTAGTCGATTTGAATTCCGGCAAGCCCATTTATCAATCGACATCTGATGAACATGGTGACTTCTTAGCAGTATTACCAAAGGGGGATTATGCCCTGAATATCAGTCTCGAAGGATACCTGTTTTATTCTGAAAATTACGCCTTGACCCAGCCCGGATCCTTGACTCAGCCTTCGGAATTAACGGTAACGCTTCAACCCATTCAAACACCGGGTACTAGCCATGTTCAGCCGGTACGGGTAATCTTAAAAAATGTCTTTTTTGATTCGGGCTCGGCACATCTCCAATCCAGTTCTAATTATGAACTGGATAAGATCTATGATTTGCTCCATTCTTCTAAGGATTTGGTCGTCCAAATCAATGGACATACAGATAATGTGGGGAGCGAAAGGGATAATTTGCTCCTTTCGGAACAGCGGGCAAAGGCTGTTTATGACTATCTGGTTCAAAAGGGTATCCCCACAGCTCAGTTGCGGTACAAAGGTTTTGGCGAAAGTCAACCTATTGATACCAATGATACGGAAGCCGGACGGCAGCATAACCGGAGGACAGAAATGGAGATTGTTGAACGCTAAACGGGAACAACTCCTTACCACTTAGTGTGGTCGTGCCAAAATATTTTGCAGCTTCGAGTCTGCGAGCGAAAGAAGAGAAGGTTAAAACCCTTTCTTTTAGTACTACGATTTTTGAAGTGAAAGGAGCTACCACCAAATAAAAATCCAAATTTTGTAGGTTGGTTGGTAGTTCCAAATTTATTTGGAACAAGGATTTTTCAGCCAAATAAATTTGGCTGCTACCAAGCCAAAACGGATTTTTGGGGATTTCATGATGGAAGTCTTTAAATATTTTGGGGATTCGGAGCAAGAACTATAGCGGGGGACTACTCCATTCTTCTCCACTCTTAATTCTGCATTCTTAACTCTTAATTCCTGTTGGGAAATGTGGTGCAAAGTTGAATTTGTCGTTGGTACTTCCGAATTTATTCGGGAGAAGGTGTGTAATTTAAGCCAAATAAATTTGGCTCTACCAACTCCCCAAAATATTTAAAGGCCATAAAGTCCCCTTATGTGGTCTCAAGAGCAAGTCACTAAATCCAACTTCTCAGCGCAAGCTCAGTGATAGAGTCGCTTCGATGTTGTAAGATTCTCATTTTTTAGCATGAAGGTTTGCCAAAAACCTTTCCAGTTCAATAGGATCCGGGAAAAGGACTTCTCTAGGTTTAGAACCTTGACTAGGGCCAACGATGCCTAAAATTTCCATTTGATCCATAATACGACCGGCCCGGTTGTAACCGAGTTTCATTCGTCTTTGAATCATTGATGTGGAGCCATGTTGGTTTTGGACGACCAGTCTGGCGGCATCATCAAATTTTTCATCCAAGTCAGCTAAAGAGAACCCCCCACTTTCACCGGCTTTTTCTTCTTCGTGGAATTCAGGCAGATAGAAAGGTTCCGGGAATCCGGGTTGGCTCGAAATAAAGTCAAT
>JALVCY010000664.1 GCA_027009605.1 Saprospiraceae bacterium | reverse complement strand
ACGCTCCTCCTATATACTCAAAAGCCACTTGAGCAGATGCTCTACTACTGAACATGATAGCTAGCACTGCGATAACTACTATTTTCATTTCTTTAATTTACTGATGAATAATCATAAACCAATAATCAAATTTTTACATCAGTGGAAAGAGTACATTCTCAACAGATGCAATTGCTTCATCTAAATCACCTCCCCCCCAGTCTCCAGTAGGGAAACCCCAAATAACAATTGGGACTCCAACTTTATACCGTCGGTAGTGATGATAATACACACTATAATTGGGTGGCCCGGTGCTTGCTCCATGTGCATATATCTCACTAACTTCTATGAACTCCTTTCCAGTAATCAAGCCTGCATTAATTTCATCAACAAGATTATCGTAATACCAATTCATATCTTCCCAAGGGATACAAAAACCCTCATAAAAATTTGGACGCCATGAATCTACTTTCCAAATCAAGTAATCTCTTACGTTATTCTCGTCGTCATCGTTTACAGGACAAAAAACCCTATCAACATCTTCGATGGAAGTCCAGCCAACAACCCATCCATAATAGGGTAAAAATGGGTTGTCTTCTCGATAGTGTATATTTAATGTATTTTGCAACATCTCTGCCGCATTACCTGTTTGGCAAGATATGAAATTTGTTGGAATATCACTATCTGAACCTGCTTGAATATCTACATTAGGCCCAAAATATGGTGGCTCTCCTAAAACCGATTGTACTTCTTGACCAACCTTAGACACCACAGTAACAACAGCCTGACTTCCCATTATGGTATCAATTTTCAAATCAAAATACTTCAATTTCTTATTTGGCCAACTAACGGACTGAAGATGGCTATCCATTACATTCCAAAAATCTTCGTACACTTCATATACGTTAATATCTTCAACATTCCCATTGCTTATAGGTATTGTCATAGTTGTTTCATAGGTATCTAGATTATCAAACTTATCACCTGCTTTTGAATAATAAATCCCTAAAACCGCCTCGACACCCCATACTGTTTCTTCGATGGTTAATGGCGGGGTATTATCTCTATTCTTAATATTCCCTTTTGATTCTTTTACTTTTTCAATAAATCGTAATACTTTGTCTTTAATATCTCGTTGAGGATCACGCTCTTTTGATGGAATCAATTGATTTGCCACTTCTACAGGTTGCTCCTTTGCACACCCAAAAAATAGCATACTAAATAGTAAAAGGGCTAGGAAAGGTGAAAGGTGAAAGGTGAAAGGTGAAAGGTGAAAGGTGAATTTCTTCATTTTCTTTGTTTTTGTGCCACTAAAGTGGCGTTAGATAATAAATTAACCAAAAATCAACTGACGATGAATAGTACTTCAAAATGATAGATTAAATTGTCCGGATAAGAATAAGGCAAGTGTTGCCCGACACTATTCATAATGACATCAGCATCTTTTTTTTATACATTGCAAATATAAGGAATTATTTTATTACCGGTAGCCTTTGATATAAAATAACTTAAGTTTCGGTACATCGGCTTAATGGTATTCCGGTTTAACGGCCGGGTGACTAGTAAAACTTCGTGGTATCGGTCAAAGGTAAAAGGTTAAGGGGCAATGGGTTACAAAAAAATAAAACCACTCCTTCCTGTGGATGGGCATAAATTTCTAAGAAATAATGCGGCTAAAGCCGGTCTCCTACTTAGTTTTTATCCGTCAGCTAAAGCAGACGGTAAAAGCTAAAGCAGACGGTAAAAGCTAAAACAGACGGTAATAGCTAAAGCAGACGGTAATAGCAAGGAAGATGAAATTAAAGAGATACCCGGAATCCAAGTTCACGCCTGTTTTACCGTTGGTTTTACTTTACCGTTGGTTTTAACCAACGGACTAGAAGTAAAACTATCAGGGGCTTTATCCCCATTAACTGAACAAATAAAAAAAAGGGGCTAATTTTTCAAGTCAAATCACTGTGATATTTATCGAAAAGTAAGGGACAAAACCCGACTGCGCCCCATAAAAACTCAAATATACCCAAAGATAAGCAATATTCTCCGTAAATTAGCCACAAACCACACAAAAATGAAACTGGAAATCATCAATCACCACCAAGAAATTACCCAAAAACATCCCTTATTATTCATCCATGGGATGTGGCATGCGGCTTGGTGTTGGGAGCCACACTTTATGCCCTATTTTGCTGCATTAGGCTATGACACCTATGCCATCAGCCTACGTAATCACGGTAAAAGCGAAAAGAAAAAAGCCACTTGGCGACTCAGAATCAAAGAATATGTCCAAGATGTACATCAAGCCGTCACGTCCATAGACGGAAATCCCATTCTCATCGGACATTCCATGGGGGGCTTTATCGTTCAAAAGTATTTGGAAAAATACACCACACCCGCCGCCATCTTACTAACTTCCGTCCCACCCAACGGCATTTTGGGAGCCACCCTAAAAGTAGTCTCCAAATTTCCTTGGTCTTTTGCGAAAGCAAACCTAACCGTCAACCTGTACCACATCATCGCCAATTCTGAAAATGTCCGGAAAATCCTCTTCTCGCCATCCCTACCCGAAGAGCTTGCAATACACTACCAAAAACAACTCGACAACGAGACCTATCTAGGCTATTTGGATATGATGATGCTGGACTTGCCCAAAACAAAGAAAATAAATCCACCTAAAATGCTGGTTATCGGCGCCCAAAATGACAAGCTCATTTTTCCCAAAGACATCCTGAAAACGGCCAAAACCTATCAGGCCGATCACATCATAATCCCTAATACAGCCCACGATGTCATGTTGGATACCCATTGGCAAGACGTGGCCAAAGAGATGAGCCAATGGTTGAGCCAAGCCGTGCAGAAATGATACCTTCAACCATTTTTCCGGTTTATTGTTACCTTCAACATAGAATCACCGAAAGCATTCAACCACTTCACAAAAACAAAACTCATGTCAGATTTTTGGATTAAGGTAGTCATGATTATTATTGTTGTCCACTTTATAGTGGGGATAGGCTACTTGGTGCTCAAACTCTCTCCCAAGAAAAAGGATAAGGATAAGAAGTCGGACTAAAGCTTATCCCCAAAAAGAAAAATCCACAAATAAACACCCCAATCACACCAAAGAACGAACCACCAAGCTATCCCGCTCCGGCCCGGTAGAAATTAACCGCACGCCTATCTTTACCTTATCTTCAATCATAGACACATAATTTCGTGCTTTTTCCGGAAGGTCTTCATACGCCTGCGTACCGGCCAAGCGCTGTTGCCATCCGGGGACTTCTTGATACAGTGGAGTCACTTTGGCAGAATCCAAATCAAACGGGAAATGCGTATGCTCTTGCTCCCCAATAAGATATTTATCTGCATACGAAAACTGAGGCAATTGATCTAGTACATCAATCTTGGTCATGGCCAATTGGGTGACCCCATTAATCAAAATGCTGTATTTTAACTGGACTAAATCCAACCATCCACATCGTCTGGGACGTCCGGTGGTAGCGCCAAATTCATGACCTTCATTCTGTAAATAGGCGCCATGCTCATCAAACAACTCCGTAGGGAAAGAGCCTCCCCCAACACGTGTCACATAAGCTTTAAAAATACCAATGACTTCTCCGATTTGATGCGGAGAAACCCCCAAACCAATACAACAACCGGCGGTTACCGTATTGGAAGAAGTCACATAAGGATAAGTCCCAAAATCAATATCCAGCATGGTGCCTTGAGCTCCTTCGGCGAGTATTTTTTGCCCCTTATCTAAGGCTTCATTTATGTAATAGGTGCCTTCAACGACCTTAATCTCCTGCATTTTTTGGATGGCGTCAAACCACTTTTGCTCTTCTGTCTCCAAATCAAAATCAATGGAAGGATATAAGTCTAACAAACGCAAATGCTTGTCTCTCAAGGCTTTATACCTTTCGGAAAAATTAGGCAAGAGTATATCACCAACCCTCAAGCCATTTCGTCCGGTTTTGTCCATATAGGTAGGCCCTATGCCTTTTAAGGTCGAACCAATCTTCTTTTTCCCTTTGGCGGCTTCCGATGCGGCATCCAGCATGCGGTGCGATGGCAAAATCAAATGTGCCCCGTTAGAGATTAACAACCGGCTCAGTGCATCCGGTTGAATCTTATGAACCGTTGTCATCTCCTTTTGTAAAGTAATCGGATCAATAACAACTCCGCTCCCAATAAAATTAAAAATTCCCTTCCGGAAAATACCCGAAGGGATGGTGTGTAATACTACTTTATGGCCTTCAAACATCAGCGTGTGCCCGGCATTCGGACCGCCCTGAAATCTAGCCACAATATCATAATTGGGGGCTAGGAAATCGACAATCTTGCCTTTCCCTTCATCCCCCCATTGAAGCCCCAAAACAACATCAACCATTTGACATTTTTTTAACAGTTACAAAAAAACTACGTTTCTTTTTTCGTCCGGCAATTTTCACAACGCCCGTAAATATTCAGACTATGATAGGAGATTTCAAAATTAATCATCTCCTCTACCATAGATTTTGTTTGTTGGATTCTGGGATCACAAAACTCTATGACTTTTCCGCACTGGGTACAGATCAAATGGTCGTGCTGACGGTATCCAAGGGATTTTTCGTATAAGGTGATATTATTGCCAAACTGCTGCTTCTTGACCAAATCTACATCCACCAACAAATCCAAAGTATTATATACTGTGGCTCGGCTCACTCGATAATTTTGCTTTTGCATGTGCAAAAATAAGTCTTCTGCATCCAAATGCCCTCCCATGGTATAGATTTCTCGCAAAATCGCAAATCGCTCCGGCGTCTTGCGCAATCCCCGCTCCACCAACTCATCTTTGAAACGGGCAATCACTTTTTCTAGGATACTATTATCTTCAGACATAACGGGCTTTTAGGCATTGTGCAATAATAAAATGCTCCATTAGGCAACATATTTTGTGCTAAAGAAGGCTCAAAAGTGGGCGTTATGCCTAGCATAATGGTGTAGGTTATCGGTGCTCAATGCATTAGACAAAAACTGAACGAATCGATGAATCAATCAGCCGATTATTCAACTCTGAAAAGTATCATTTGTTCATTCATCTGACCACTATTTAAGCGATGAGTTCACTCCTAAAAGCATTCTGATGCGAAACCACCAAATTTTATTCTGTTTGGAGATTTTGTTCAATTGTTCAACTGTTCAACTGTTCAATCGAAGATGCTGGAAATCAACTAGTTATGTGCAATCAGTTGAACGATTGAACGCTGAATTCGCTCCGAAAAGTCCACTCTGCCAGAAACTAAAGCGATGAACAAAATTTTATTTGGTTTACCTTAAGTCCCCTTCTTAAGGGGATAGTTAGGGTTAAAAATAAGGAAGCAAACCAAATAAAATTTTGTGGTCTCAAGAACAAACCACTACTCCCGACTTTTCGGAGTAAGCTCAACGCTTGAACAATTGAACAGAAGGCATTCCATCAAAATAATATTTGGCAACTGTTCCAACCATTTCAAAAACCCGACTTTTCGGAGCAGACTCACCGATTAACAAGTTATACTCAGGATGAATAGACTTGCCCAATTCTACTTCCGCGCCATAATCATATACTGATAATCCAAAGAATAATTATCCGTCAACAATCTGGTAAATCCGGCCTCCTTGAGCATCTTCTCCACTTCTTCGAAGGTCACTAAATATTTGGCGAAGCCTTTTTTCAGGCTATTTTCTTTTCGATAATCCACGATAATGATTCGGCCGCCTTTCTTCATCCCTTTTTTGAGTTTTTCCAAATAGCTCACCTTGTCTTGGATATACCCGAATGTATTCACGATCAAGACATCATCCACTTCGCCTACGCTTAATTTGGGATTGTTTTTTTCCACTAATCGGGTGACTAGCTTTTCGGCATCCTTGGCAGGAAGCTCATGGACTTTTACGGAGTCAATATAACGTATAAACCGCGGATCAATCTCCAAGGCTAAGACTTTCTTGGCTTTGGGCGCAAGCCGAATGGAAAAATAACCCGTGCCGGCACCTACATCTGCAATCGTACTCTTGCTCACATCCCCCAAAACATGAAAAATAACATCCGGCTTTTGCCAAACATCCCTATCTTTTGGCTCGTAGGTCTCCACTAACTCATCAAAATCCCCTTCGGTAGGGAGACTTGGGCTGGCTGTGTCGCAACTGACAACTAAATGTAGCACCATAACAAAGGCCAATAATAGAAGTGGACTGCTTTTACTGCCGTTCTTCATTCTTTTCGCGTTTCAAAACACCTTTTTCGGAAGAAAAAAGATATTTTTTTGTTTACTGTTGAAGTTGGCTCCAAGATACGAAAAACTTCAGTTTGTGGCGCAATAGATGGAAAACATTTTTTTTTGCCCTTCGGGCGTTCAATTTGTGCTTCGCACGTTCAATTTGCCCTTCGGGCGTTCAATGTCCTTCGGACGTTCAAGGGGAAAGAGCTCTTGGCTGCCTACCCGTTATACCGTTACACCGTTACACCGTTACACCGTTACACCGTTATACGTTATATACCGTTACACCGCTATACCGTTCATTGCCTGCGGCGTTCAAGGAGTAAGATTTCTTTCCTGCCTACCTTTCACCCTTTACCTTTGACCTTTAATTCACCTTTTACCTTTAACGGCGTTCAAGGAGAAAGAGCTCTTGGCTGCCTACCCGTTATACCGTTACACCGTTGAGTCCGCTCCGAAAAGTCCACTTTGCTAGAAATTAAAGCACTGAACAAAATTTTATTTGGTTACCATACGGTTTCCTTTTACAAAAGGGAAACCTGTGGAAGGGTTT
>JALVCY010000663.1 GCA_027009605.1 Saprospiraceae bacterium | reverse complement strand
CTCACCAATCACTACGCTGCGCTCCGTGCTTAGCGATCCACGTCCCATGCGAAGCTCAACCACCAAGTCCGTAGGACAAGCTCAACCAAGAAGCCAAAAACAAACGTCTCAACTTTTTCAACTAGCAAAAATTTCATCCGGAGTCAATGGCATAAAGGGGAACATTTTGGCTCACCAATCACTACGCTGCGCTCCGTGCTTAGCAATCCACGTCCCTTGCGAAGCTCAACCACCAAGTCCGTAGGACAAGCTCAACCTAGAAGCCAAAAACAAACGTCTCAACTTTTTCAACTAGCGAAGCTTGCGAGCGAATCAACTAGCGAAGCGAATCAACTTCTTCAATTTTTTCAACTAACAGAATATCGAATGTCGAATGCCGAATGTCGAATAATGAAGTACAATCCCAAACAAAAACCCATCTCAACCTGCGAAGCTCTCAACCACGAAGTCCGAATCCACGATAGTAATCGGGACGAATCTCAACCTAGAGAGCCGAAGGCGAACATCTCAACTTTTTCAACTACCGAACCAAAGTAAAATCCCCAACAAAAGGAACAACCACCCCATTGCTCAGAACCACCTTAAATTGATAAACATAAACCCCACTAGCCACATATTGTCCCCTGCTGATTCCATTCCATCCTTGGCCGGACGCCAATTCCCGTTGATAAAAAAGCTGATTGCCCCATCTATCCGCAACCATAAAATCAAGAATCTTAGCCACACCCTGACCGGAATAGACCACCAATTCATCATTGTACCCATCACCATTCGGTGAAAAAACCGTTGGAACATAGACATTGGGCGCATCATCCACAAAGACCTCCATTTGGTCACTCACTTCACAGCCGGCCGTGTCCACCAAGGTAGCGATGAGTTCCAGAGACGAGGCCGGTTCAAAATGCTGGGAATAACAATTAGGGTCACCCACACAAGTAGAATCCAAAACCATATTCCAATAAATAGAATCCACCCTGTCTTGGGCATCGAAGCTAGCAACCACATTGACTTCATCTCCCAGTTTGATTTGCAAATCAGGCCCCAAGTCCAAATACATCGGTTCCGGCTCATCAATACGAACTGTATCCATTAGAGTACAACCATTAGCGTCTTCGATGGAAAGGATATATTCACCGCCTTCCAGCCCCTTAAAAATACTATTTTGCCCGAAAGGGCCATTTCCGATTCGATACACATAAGGCCCGGTTCCACCCAATATATTTTTAATAACAATCGCTCCGTTGGCATAATCATAACATTGCACATCTATGATGTCTGTGACTAGATTTTTTGGCACATTACTATCTTTTTCTACTTCAACGCTATCTATGTAGGAACAACCATTTTCCAAATTAAAAACAGTTAATTGGTACAAACCAAGCCCTTCCACAAAAGTAGATATCGAGTCTCCCGCATCTATGACCGTACCGTTCCCAAGGGAAATCCATTGATAAGTATTTGACGGATTACTCGAACCGGCGGTCACGTCCAACCAGCCCCGGTTATTGTTACAAGTCACCAAAAACCGGCTCTCTGCCACAACAACCGGAGCCGTAGTATCCAAGCCAATCTCAAAGGTTTGCTTCCCTTCACAGCCATTATCTCCTATCAAAGATACTTCATAATCTCCTGGTTCTCTGATAGTTATATCCGTGCTATCTTGTACATAAAGTTGGTTGCCCATCCATTCCACTTGCGTAAAAGGACGGTTGGAATGCAACGAGACAGGTACTATATCATCATAACAGTCAATGACGCCATCAATCTCTAAAGTGATTATTGGCACTTCCAAATCAGCAGTAACAGGGATCCATTCTTCCCGGATACATCCATTAGTTGTATTTTTCCCTTCGATTTTATAGACTCCGGGCGAAGACACATTTACATTCGCTCCCGCCCCCATCGGCAATCCATCCAAACCATACCAAGTGGCTTCGACATTGGCCGGCACAGAAGCCGCCAAAGCAACAGTAGCATGATTGCAATCAATCGTATCCAAAGCCAAGGGGTTTAAAGAAACAGTAGCCGTATCCAACAATACAGTCAAAACCGTATCTCGAAAGCAACCGTTTCCCCCAACTATTTTTAATTCATAATCACCCGGAGTAGAGACCATAATTTCCGAAAGGTTGGATTTCAGATTATTCGGTCCGGACCAATCGAAGGCGACATTGGATGTGGTGCTTGCGGCCAACAATTGAGTGGTACTATGATTACAATCGATCGGATTACCAACAGAGGCCTGCAAATCCGGCTTTAAGGTATCTACCGGCACCGTCAACGTATAATCCGACACACAACCATTCCAGCCGGTCACCTGCGCCTGATAATCTCCCCCTTCACTCAGCCCGGACAATTTGGATTCAATGGAGGAAGACTGATCAGGAAAAGTCCAAACAAAATCATAATTTTGCCCGACCGCATCCGGAATAATCTCAGCAAATGGCTCAAGACAACTAATCTCCCCAACAGAAAAGAAGACCAGCGGTTGGGTCGTATCTATATCCACCGTTACGGACGTACTACCCGGACAACTAAACGCCGTATTATCCCCGACCAAGATATAATCCCCCGGCTGATCCACCCACACGGTACCCCCTTGAAGGTGTGCACCATTCGGAGCGACCCAATCGTAATCATTGGTATGCGGGTCATCTGACTGCCCGACCAATTGGATAGATGGGTCTTTGCAGGTAATCGCACCTAGAGCACTAGCCGTCAAGTTGGGTGGAGCCGCAACACGAACGACCATCGAAGTCGTATCTGCACATTGCCCGGCATCCGGAGTAAACAAGTGCCACGATTCCCCGACCGTATTAGGTACAATCGGATTCACATCCCATGCCCCCTTTATCCCGTTGAGAGAAGTATCAGGTAAAGTCACCGGATTATCGTTTACACAAATCGGCCCCACTTGCGTAAAAAACGGTTTTGTCAGATCGGTGTTAACCTGCAAATTCAGATAAACATCTTGGGCACACCCCGTAACCGGATCATTGATGGTTTTCTTATACAAACCGGGACTGGAATAAACCACCCCGCCCCACAAAACACTCTCCCCCGGACAAATCAAAGAATCAATCGTTATTTCCGAAGTCGGTGGAAAAATAACCACCGTGATACAATTATTAGACATATCCGCACAATAAGAGGCCGTAACACTCATAACCGAATCAACAAGTGCGTCATAATCATCCCCGATTTGCGGAAGCACCAAAGAATCTTCCAGCGCATAAGACAAACCACAAATTTGGTAAGTCCCGCCGGCATATCCGGACAAATCAGGCTCCGTATTCACATCGACAATCTGACCATCATCGACCACCACATAGGTATAGCCATATTCATCCGCCGGCGAAGGAGGTAGTTCTCCGTTGGTAAAAAACGGCGTTACATCGATGTTTGCTAATATAGGCGAGCCATAACACACCTTTATGGAATCTGTCCCGCCTATCGTCCCGCCTTCCGCCGAACAAGTAGAACAATCCACTCCGGTATTGTCACAAAAAACAATACTGTAATCAAAAAACTCACCCACATCATCCGGCTGTCCATCCTCCCATTCCAAAGTCCATTCCCCGTTGACCGGCCCGGTATTAAAATCTTCTAAACATCCATTATTGGGATAATAACTGCCCGTAAAGTGCCCCGATATGCCCCACTGATTATTATTATTAAACTTAGGCAAATGACCCGGATCAGGCTGTGGCGTTGACCCACAAGGAACAAATGAAACTTCCCAAAAACTACTATCCGTGAACTCAAAAAGACCAATCGGCCCAATTAACGTAACAGATTGTCCGGCCGGAGAAACCAACTTTATCCGCAAATCCCCAAGATAGTCATGTTTAAAACTGACCGTTACCCCACAAACACCTTGATTGGCATGGCTCAAATCATTGTTCACGGCGCCACCCACAGTCATGTTAATATATCCGGTGGTATGCTGAACATCGGGCAACTCCACGGGACAATTTGTACAGCACTGCCCCTGTACATCTGTGGCTCCAACCCATAAAAAAATTACGAAAATCAAAAATCTCAAATAACTAAAATAATTCATCAATGAAGGGTTTATTGTTTGTTATAAACTGTCTTTCCACAAAACGAGTTGGTCGAAGAGTCCGTTGTGAGCAAATTTGCCACTAATAGACAGGCCACCAGTTTAGTCTGTGTATAATCCGAATCATTCGGACATTCGTCTTTCGACAAATCGACATCTATTACTTACTATTTGTGGGAATGTGCATGCAATCCTAGTACAAAGTGTAAAAATACATATTTTTTTTGTAACTATCTTGGATGAATGCTATGGAAATAAAAATAGTTCTTTGACAAATCCCGTGAAAAATGAGTATTTCCAAGAATAATGCAAAATATTTAAATCCATAAAATGTTGAATTTAAGCATCAAAGAACCAGGCCTGAAGCCGGCTTTAGCCGTATTTTTTGTTTTTTTTTTAGTCCTTCAATGGGGCTAAAGCCCCTGATAACCTTGCTTTCTAATCCGTTGGTTAAAACCAACGGTAAAAAAAAACTAGAATTCTGGTTATCCCTTTATTTTTATCTTTTAGCTTTTACCGTCTGCTTCGGCCTTTACCGTCTGCTTTAGCTATTACCGTCTGCTTTAGCTGACTGACTAAAGAACTAAGTGGGAAGCCGGCTTTAGCCGCATCAACTCGGTCTGTCACGGAATTTGTCAAAGAATCATAAAAATGAGCCATTTTTTCTGCACAAAAAGACTATTTTGGAGAATAGCAGAACTCTTTCCCCCTTTTTTTGAATGGTGATGCCTAGAGACCGGGAGCTAATGGACATCGGATGGGCAATCACATTCCGATAGTAATCGGAACGCCCATTACCGGGCTATTTTTTTGACCAATTCATTCAATTTCATCATGCAATCCAATGGGGTCATGGTGTTCAAATCCAATTCTTCTAATTCATTGATGATTTCTTGACCTTTGGGGTCGCTCATATCAAATAGGCTTAACTGCATGGAATTGTCCGGCATTTCCCGCAAGGATGCTTTGTTGGATTCAATGGAAAGCGTGGCGCCGGATTCTACGGATTTGGTTTCCAGTTGGGTCAAAATCTCTTCGGCACGTCGAACCACTTCTTTGGGCATACCGGCCATGCGGGCGACATGGATACCAAAACTATGCTCACTGCCGCCGGGGATGAGCTTTCGCAAAAAGACAATTTTTTGGCCGACTTCCTTGATGGAAATAGTATAATTTTTGATTCGGGGAAATTTTTGCGCAAGCTCATTCAACTCGTGATAGTGGGTCGCAAATAGCGTTTTGGGATGCGCCACCGGATTGTCATGCAAAAATTCCGCTAGCGACCAAGCAATGGAAATCCCATCATACGTGCTCGTCCCCCGGCCTATTTCGTCCAATAAAATCAAACTCCGGTTGGAGATATTATTCATGATGCCGGCGGTTTCGGTCATTTCCACCATGAAGGTTGATTCGCCGGAAGAGATGTTGTCCGAAGCGCCCACCCGGGTAAATACCTTGTCAATCATGCCGATTTTGGCTTGCTGTGCCGGCACAAAAGAACCCGCCTGCGCCATGATGCAAATCAAAGCCGTCTGCCGCAGCAAGGCCGATTTACCCGACATATTGGGGCCGGTAATCATCATGACTTGCTGTACGTCATTATCGAGATAGAGGTCATTAGGAATGTAGGCTTCCCCTATCGGCAAAGTCCTTTCAATGACCGGATGCCGACCCGAAATAATATCCAAAGCATAGGTATCATTCATTTCCGGACGGCAATAATTATACTTTTTGGCATTTCGTGCAAACGACTGCAAACAATCCAACTCGGCTATCGCCCGCGCATTTTTTTGAATCGCCGCCACATAATCCATCGCAAAAGCCACCAACTCCTGATACAACCGCTCTTCAATCACCAACATCTTTTCTTCCGCCCCTAATATCTTGGCTTCCAGCACTTTAAGCTCATCGGTGATGTATCTTTCGGCATTGGTCAGGGTTTGTTTGCGCACCCAATTATCGGGAATCAGCCCCTTGCCTTTGTATTTGTTGGTGACTTCAAGGTAGTAGCCAAAGACATTATTAAAGCCGATTTTGAGTTTTTCAATCCCTGTTTTTTCGGCTTCGGTCGTTTGGATTTCTACGAGAAGTGATTGGCTATTGCGGATGATATTGCGCAAGTCGTCCAACTCTTCATCAGCTCCATCTGCAATCACACCGCCTTTGTTCAAATTAATCGGCGGCTCCGGCAAAATAGTTTTGGCAATCTTCTCTTTGAGGGAATTGCAGGGGTCTAATCTTTCCGCAAGGCGTTTTAATTGCTCGCTGGAAGTATGGGTCAATATCTCCTTCATCGGCCCGATATTTTGCAAGGCTTGCTGAAGGCGGACTAATTCCCGGGGATTGATTTTGCCCAGCGACACCTTTGAAATCAGCCGCTCAATGTCCCCTATCACTTTGATGAGCGACTCCACTTCGGTATTCACTTCCGGATTGTCCAACAAAAAGGAGACGATATCATGGCGTTTCTCTACTACGGCTTGGTTTTTGGCGGGTAGCACGACCCATTTGCGCATCAAGCGCCCCCCCATCGGCGAAATCGTGCTATCCATAATATCAATCAAGGAGACTCCACCCGGATGCGGGGAGTGAAGCAGTTCCAAACTCCGTATCGTAAACCCATCCATCCAAACATAATTATCGGGCATAATCCGATTAATCCGATTGATATGGTCAATTCGTGTATTTTCGGTGGAGCTCAGATAATGGAGC